>NZ_DATIRM010000252.1:0-4659 GCF_035469765.1 Psychrobacter sp. | reverse complement strand
CGTCCTTTATTAATTGTACCGCCATGGATTAACAAGTTTTATATCATGGATTTAAAAGAGAAAAACTCATATATCCGTTGGGCGCTCAATGAAGGCCATAGTGTATTTATTATCTCATGGGCCAATCCAACTTCGGCATATAAAGACGTCGGTATGGAAACCTATATGCAAGAAGGTTTGCTGACCGCTCTAGACGTCGTCAAAGAAATTACTGGTGAGACAGGTGCCAACGTCATCGGTTATTGCGTCGGTGGTATATTGCTGGCACTGACGCTATCTTGGTTAACTGAGAATAAACAAGCAGAGCGTATTGCCAGTGCTACGTTCTGGGCGACGTTATTTGATTTTAGTGACCCTGGAGATTTAGGCGTATTCACTGATGACAGTACGGTTAGTGCCCTTGAGCAAGAAGCAAACAAGCAAGGTGTATTTGACGGACGACTAATGGGCGCCGCCTTTAGTCTGTTACGTGAAAATAGCCTTTATTGGAATTATTATGTACAGAACTACCTAAAAGGCGAGCGCCCCGTGCCTTTTGATCTCTTGTATTGGAACTCTGATTGCACCAATATTACCGCCGCATCGCACAGCTTTATACTACGTGAGCTGTATCTAGGTAATAAGATGATTGAGAAAGGCAAGCTAGCATTTGACGGTGTGAAGATTGATTTGTCAAAAGTGACTATCCCAACCTACGTCGTGGCGACATTGCAAGATCATATCGCCAAGTGGAAGGGAAGCTACCTGTCCACACAGGTGCTTGGTGGTGATGTTACTTTCGTACTCGGTGAATCAGGACACATCGCTGGTATTATCAACCCTCCAACGGGTAAATATGGCTTCTATGCTCATGAAGAGTATGTTGCAGATCCTGACGAGTGGTATGCCAAAGCAGAAAAACAGGATAGGAGCTGGTGGCTGCATTGGGAAGAATGGATCAAGAAGCACAGCACAGGAAAAGTAGATAGCAGACAACCGAGTATGGATCACACAGGCAAAGAATGGCAGGTTCTTTGTGACGCTCCGGGAGAATATGTACACATCAGAGTGGATGAGGCTTTACTCTCGACTAACCCCTAGTTGATCTAATATTTTGGTTAATAGCTAGCTTTGCCAAATAATAAATAGGGGGCGGTATACAGCTGCTATTGAGCTTAGCACTAAAAATTTAGTATTGAGACTTTATTATTAAAACTGATATATACAATGTATGAAAAAATATTATCGTTAATTGAAAATTGGAACCACCTATGTCAGATATCATTGAAGAAAATATTGAAAATCAAAATAAAGCTGAAGTATGGTTAAATCGTAGCAACCCACATCATAGAACCACAAATTTTATACCAAACTTTCAGGACATGGTAAACCATCGGTTTTATAAAAATGAAAGCACCTTAGACGAACTTAACCTGCAAAATCACTATAGGACAGACAGTGCGGGTTTGTTAATAGAAGTTAGTTGTAAGCACCTACAGCAAAATCATCAACAAATCAAAGAAAATATCCAGACACTGAATGATGATAATAAGGCCATCATGAAAAGCTGGCAAAAGATGTATACTTCAGAGGGACGACTATGGCAAGAATGGCTAAGCTATAGCACTGACAGTAGTAAACGACTTTTACAAACAGTCGGTGTACTCAAGGAGCGTGGTGATATTTTTCTTGAGCATGAGCTGGCTGGCTGTCCACCGGTTTTAGATTATGATTATCAAGTAATCATGGATGCAAGCAAGTTTGAGCGCCCGTGCAATTATGTCTTGCTAAGAATAGAACCTCCTGAAGGAATTGTCACTAATGATAATGAGCGCCCCTATATCATTATCGATCCTAGGGCTGGGCATGGTGCTGGTATCGGTGGCTTTAAACATGAAAGTCAAGTTGGTGTCGCACTTAAGCAGGGGCACCCTGTATATTTTGTGGCATTTAAGCATCTTCCCGAGCCGACGCAAACCATGGCCGATATTACTTATGCAGAAGGAAAGTTCGTTCGTGCAGTAGAAAAAAGACACCCAACTGCAGAATCACCAGTAATCATTGGTAATTGTCAGGGTGGATGGGCGGTGCTCATTTTAGCTGCAACCAATCCAGAAATTAAAGGTCCTATCGTCCTAAATGGGGCGCCTATCTCAGCTTGGAGCGGAAAGGTTGGGGTCAACCCAATGCGTTACAAAGCAGGTGTCAACGGTGGCACTTGGCTATCCATGCTTAGTGCTGATATGAATAATGGCGTGTTTGATGGTGCTGCGCTGGTCAATAACTTTGAACAAATGACCCCCTATCGAAACTATGTGGGAAAATATTACGATTTATACAAAAACCCACAGGCTAACCGTCAGCGTTTTCTTGATTTTGAGCGTTGGTGGGGCGGTTTCTTTTTAATGAATGATAAAGAAATTCAGTGGATTGTAGAAAATATATTTATTGGTAATCGTCTTGCTCGCAATACAGCACAGCTAGAAATAGGGATGAATATTGATCTACGTAATGTTAAAGCACCGATTATAGCTTTTGCCTCACGTGGTGATGATATTACCCCCCCGCAACAGGCACTAACGTGGATTTTGGATGCTTATAGTGATGAAAGAGATGTTGAGGTATGCGGTCAACGTATCATCTATATGATTCATGAGCAAGTGGGCCATTTGGGTATCTTTGTCAGCTCAAAAATAGCCAATTATGAGCATACAGGTATTGCCTCAATCATGGATATGATTGAAATTTTACCACCAGGGCTATATGAATTGGAAATTGATGATATTGAGGGATTTGGGCAAGAAAAAAAGTTTACCCTCGATTTGAAGCGTCGTACTTTTAAAGATTTAAGTCAAGCGATAGGAGACGACCGAACTGATGAAGAGCTATTTAAAGCGGTACACCGCTACTCAATGGCTCAAACTCAAGCTTATGAGCATAATTTGCGTCCATTAGTAAAGGCCATGAGCAATGAGACTTCTGCTCAATTTCTTCGTACTATGCACCCACTGAGACTCCAAAGAAGCCTATGGAGTAGCAACAATCCGTTAACAGTAGCTGCCTGTCATTTGAGTCAAGTCATCACTAGTACAACTGACACACAACAATGTGATGACTTCGTTCCTGCAAAAAAAGCTAAAGAAACGTATAATCCTTCTGATGTTTATGCCAGAGTCAAACTACCCGCTATTGAGTCTATGCAGCAGGATAATCTTTTCTTGCAAGTAGAAAAAATGTTTATGGATAGTGTCAAAATGACACTAGACTTTTGGCGAGATTGGCAAGGTAGGTACACAGAGAGCATGTTCTTCGGAATTTGGTCAATGCCTTGGTTTCGTGAATATGGAGAACAAGTAGGCTCACGCCGTCTTTTGAATAAAGATGAATTGCATGAATTGCCAAAGGTAGAGGCGGCACTGACCAAAATCGCTGAAGGTGGCTTTAATGAGGCAGTTGTACGTATGATGATCTTGTGCATTATTGTTGCTGATAATAATATAGACCGTGATCAGCTTATGCGTTTGACTGAAGTGCTCACTGAACAAGAACCGTTTACTCATCTGTCACACGCTGATTTGGCAGATATGATACATACTCAGACGCTTATCGTTCGTTTTGCTGAAGAACCCTCTATTAAATCACTAAGCACACTAATAAAAACCAAGTCAGAACGCATCGACGCATTTAAATTGGTTTGTTATGTGGTTGGCGATAAATTAGAAAACAAGAACTTTAAGACCCTATCGATGATGAATGATATTAGAACTGTACTAAATTTGACCCATGCTGATGTTAAGTAGAAACTCTGTTTTATAGTAAGCTAAAACGAATGTAAACTCTCGGGTTTAAGCAAGTTTCGCCTCAAGTATTCATTTACTTGAGGTTTTTTTATGGCGTTTTTTAGCCACTTTATAAGCGTTGATAGTGTCGGCTGACACTTGCAATTAATGTCACCATAACCATCCCCATAATGATGAGAATGGCAGACATCATGTGCGCTGCCTCATAGTTTAATGCCTCTACTTGTTCGTAGATAGCAATCGAGACCACCTTAGTTTCACCTGAGATACTGCCGCCTATCATCAGTACCACGCCAAACTCGCCAATCGTATGCGCAAAGCTGATTAAGCTACCAAGAATAATACCGATACGCGCTTGCGGCAAGGCGACTCGTATAAAGCGCCTGAATCGACTGGGCTCTAATAGGCTTGCGACTTCCATTACGCTAACTGGAATGCGTAAAAACTGCGCGTAGACGGGCTGAACAAAAAAAGGCAATGAATAGATGATAGAGCCGATGACCAGTCCTTCAAAGGTAAAGACAAAGGAGCTGATATTGTATTGCAGCAGCCACTTACCGATACCAAAATTAGGGCTTAACAATAATAATAAATAGAACCCAATCACAGTAGGTGGTAGAACAAGCGGCATCGCAATCATCCCCATCAGTATGATTTTGATACGCCCAGCGGTATGACTGCGACTTGGCTTTGCCAGCCAATAAGCCAATGGCGTACCGAGCAATAACAAGCATAAGGTCGTGACACCAGCAAGCTTAACGCTGACCCATATAGGAAGCAGCATATCTGATATAAGAGACTGAGACATCATAGCGTTACGGTTTGTTTACCTTTTATTCAAGACGTTGTTTATGATACTTAGCAGCATTATCAGTAAGCC
>NZ_DATIRM010000251.1:0-7020 GCF_035469765.1 Psychrobacter sp. | reverse complement strand
TTTACTACGAGCGCGAGCATAGCTTAGACCCATACTAAAATTGTCCATTTTATAATCAGCGGCAAGCTCAATCCCTTTGATTTTAAAGTCTTCATCTTTATTGACCACACCTTGGCAAACGCCGCCAAGTTGTCCAGTAGTGCAGTCCAAACCTACGCGTTCATTACCTGCACGGACAAATTCAATAAAGTTTTCGATATCGGTTTCAAAGTATTTGCCGCTCAGTTGTAGCGCATCCCCTGCTACTGTTAAGTCACGTAATGTGGTGACGATACCAATCTCAGCATTTGAGCCTTCTTCTGCTTTTAAGTCACTATTAACGTAGGTTTTGTCACCGTCTGAGTTAAAAATTGCTTGGCTTAAATCAGGACCGTTAAATAGCTGATTATAGCTGGCAAACACTTGCGTCATCGGCGCAATCTCATAACTGGCAGCAAGGGCACCGACTACATTATTGTAAGTTTTGCCTGCCGATACAAATTCAGGCGACTCATAACGGTCATAGCGTACACCCGGCGTTAGAGTTAATTTGCCATTTTTCCACTGATCTTCTAAATACACCGAGGTATTTTTGGCTTCATCTGTGCCCTTTTTAACGAAGTCGCGCTCAAGCTCAGATTCTTTTTTATAATGCTCGACACCAGCGATTAATTTATGTGTACCAAAATTAGTATCAATAATGCTGGTATTTTGAACTTTCCCACCAGTGGTTTTGACGCCTGCTTCCCAGTTATAACCTGGTTTTGTTGTATAGTCGGTATCGCGAGAAATCTGTGTTTCGGTTTGATAAACATTGGCATCAACATCAATCAACTTATTGATAGGATTGAATTTATAATCAAGGCCGAAAGTATCACGCTTAATTTGTTGCGGTATTGGGGCATCAGTGCGACCAGGAAAGTCTGGGCGAAATGGGAAAATACCCTCTTTATCAGTACGGCTAAAGCTGGCACCGAAACGGTGATCATCGGCAATATAAGCGCCAGCCTTTAATAAGATATTTTCACTTGTACTGTCTTCAAATAGCTCACGACCATTGCCATCCTCGCCTGGGCTGGTATCGCGCTTGCCATAATAAGCCAGTAAATCTACATTATTCGTTGGTGCAGCAAACACAGTCGCTGAGGTGAGCAGTTCGTCATTATTACTAGCATAACCTGCGTGCAATTTGGCACCGATTTTTTGCCCCGGTTTCAATAAATCTGCGGCATCAACAGTTTTAAAAGCAACCGCACCACCTAGCGCATCATTACCTAGCGTTACCGAGTTATTACCGACTGACACTTCAGCTTGTTTTAATAAATCAGGGTCAATGGTCACATCGCCCATATGATAAAACAGCGTGCCTTCTTGACGAGCGCCATCAATCGTTACTTTGAGATTGGTATCGTCAAGCCCGCGCACCCGTATGCGCTGATTAACCGTTGACGTACCGCCTACGGTGACGCCGGGTACGACATTTAAAAAGTCACTTAAGTGGCTTGCCTGCGCAGCTGGGGTATAGCCTTCTACATCAACGCCGCGCTCTTGCACACTTTCACGTACTGAACTGTTGGCAGTCACTGTGATGGTTTGTAAGGTGGTGCTTGGCATATCTGCTGAGTTGGCAGCACTCGCCGCTTGTGCACCTAGTACCGCTGCTACGCCCATAGACAGTACGGTCAATCGACTAGAGAATCTTGATGATTTTACTTCACGCATAACACACTCACTTTATTTACTATTAGAATTTAGAATTTCAAACGTTGCTTTTACTCATGGTTTCTAAAACTGTCTTTGAAGTTCATTTTACAAACCAATCAAGATGGTTTTTGCCCAAAACGATCCTAAATAAACATGGTGTCCTAATGACGACCACGATTGCATAATCATATGCTTAATATACGAATCACATTATTAATGTTAATGATAATGATTAGCGTTTAAATATTGACAGGCATAATAACGAAGTATTAACAATTTGGCAATATTTAATCTGAAAAAAAAATTAATATCTTTGTATGCTTGTATCGGCACCTGTACATCTGATGAACACCCTTAACATATTACCGTCTAGATGGATTCCGCCTATATGCAGAGGCGATTATCAGCGACTGAGCGATTATTTATAAACGCTTAATATTAAAAAAAGGTATTGCAATATACTGCTAATTACCTATACCCTAAGATAGTTGACTAATTAGTCAGGTTTTTAACTATGACTATCGGTCAGACTAAGAAAGACTTGTTATTTGCTTGCATTTATTAGCATAAGGATCGTACGACTCTGTGTTTGATATTGTGTAAACAGCTAGCTGAGATAAGAGCTTATAGAGACCCTCATATGTCTCCTATTTATCAACGTAATGCTATATCTAAATATCTTTACAGAGCTTGGACTAAAAGTCACTTTAGGAGAAAGCCAAAATGAGTGAGCATACTCGATGAAACCCCGATTTATTATATGGACTGCATGACCGTCCTGCTCCTGCGAAAGCATTTTTAGGTGCGGTACAGCATGTACTCGCTGCTTTCGTTGGTGCAGAGAATTTTGGTAGCATGGAGAATTTGCTACTGGGCGGCGGGGTATTAATCAGTGTTGTGCTTATCAGTATCGTACCTAACAAAGTTATTCGTTCAAGCGCTATTTTTATTGGTCTGATGTTAGGTTTGCTGGTAGCAGCATTTATGGGTCGTATCGACTTCTCATTGGTCTCACAAGCCCCGCTATTGACTGTACCTGTGCCTTTTAGATTTGGCTTTAGTTTTGATTGGCAAGCGTTTATACCGATTGCCTTTATGTATATCATTACCAGTATTGAGACTGCTGGTGATTTGACCGCGACGTCGATGATCTCAGGTGAGCCTATCAAAGGTCCACTATATGAGAAACGTATCAAAGGCGGGGTACTAGCCGATGGTGTCAACTCTGCCATTGCTGGTATATTTAACAGCTTCCCAGTCACTACTTTTAGCCAGAATAATGGCGTTATTCAGATGACTGGTATCGCTAGTCGCTATGTTGGCTTCTATGTCGGTGGTATTTTATTCTTTATGGGTTTATTCCCTATCCTAGGTGCTATCTTCACTCAGCTGCCAAAACCGGTGGTTGGTGGTGTGACATTGCTGATGTTTGCAACCGTAGCGACCGCGGGTATTCGTATCTTATCGACCGTAAACTTTACCCATCGCAATATCTTAATCATTGCCACCTCATTAGGTTTGGCGATGGGTGTTGCCTTTGTGCCTGATGTATTCGCACAAATGCCACAGATGTTCCGTAATATCTTTGGTTCAGCAGTGACAGTATCGGGTATTATCGCGATTACGCTTGATATGATTTTACCAAAGAACTATGGTGCTGAGTTTGATACGGCTGACCAGCATGCTGAAGATGATGTAAAGCCTGCTCAGGAAGCAGCTTAAAAATGAAGGGTTAGATGATTGTCTAAGACAATGTAAAAGACTTTGCTGAGTGACAAGAAAAAAGGATTGCTTTAATGATAAAGCGCTGATTAGCAAGCGCTATCATTAAAGCAATCCTTTATGTATTAAGCGATTAAGTTATAGCTATTGCTCGAATCTACGACTACTCGAGTCCGCAACCCCGCAGTATAAAAGGCACTAAAAAATCAGCAGCGCGTGCTTCATCTGTCTCGTCGTACGCGCTCTTCTGCATTAAACCGACGATTTCTGTTTCAAACTCTGCATAGCGCTGCGTGGTTGCCCAGATCAAAATCAGTAGCTGTAAGGGATCAGCAATGGCAATTTTGCCTTGCTCATGCCATGTTTTCATGACTTGTGTTTTATCTAATGCCCAGCCTTTCATCGCAGTCGACATAAAATCATGTAAATGCGGGGCACCGCCGATGACCTCTAACGCAAATAGCTTATGGCGGTTTGGATTAGCAAACGCTTGATGCAGTTTGGTACGGACAAATTTTTCGATGACAGTTTTAGGGTCACTATCTACTGTCATCGTCACCAAGCCATCATTCCACTCTTGAATAATGGCACGCAACACCACTTTGTACAGATTGGTCTTATTCTTAAAATAGTAGTGCACATTGGCTTTTGGTAGCCCTGCCCGATCAGCGATACCTTGCATGGTGGCACCGCGATAGCTTTTTAGCACAAACTCTTCTTCAGCAGCAGTTAAAATGACCGCTTGGTTTTGGGCACGAATATCCTGCTGATTGCGATGAACCACGCTCTCAGAGGCGGATGAAGCATTTGTTTTAGAGCTTTGAGTCATAGTTGTACCATTAGACGTTCATGTCAGTAAGTAACCATATTTTCAGCATAAGTTTAGGATAAACTGCTTATAAATACACTGATTCTTAGAATATATAGTAAAAAATAAAAATATTTTGCATAAAGTAGTTGACCATTTGGTCAGGTTTAAGCAGAATGGATAATCTTAAACCAATTGCGACTCAACCGATACTACTTTCACCTGAGTTATGTAATCAACAGACCAATATCAACAAACGATACTGTCTATGCCTTATAAATTCATATCACTCAAATGATAAATTTGTAGCCATCAACACTTTGTGTCAACAGATAAGGATATCACTGTGAGCTTATCACTATCACAACTGAACGCCCTCTCGCAAGCCGATGCAACCTCAGAATTTCTGACCTGCTGTACCAACAGCCAATGGGCACAGACATTAGCAGACGCGCGTCCGTTTGCAGATATAGAGGCGCTACTGAGCGCAAGCGATGCGGCATGGCAACAAGCCCAAACTGATGAAGCCAACTTGCTCGAAGCCTTTGATGGTCATCCACAGATTGGCAATGTCAACTCATTAAAAGAGAAATATCGCAATACGCAGGACAGTGCCGCTCATGAGCAATCAGGCGCCAATGACGCTGAAGACGCTGTACTTGAAGCATTAGCACAAGGCAATCAAGATTATCTCAATAAATTTGGTTTTATCTTTATTGTTTTTGCCACTGGTAAGAGCGCACAGCACATGCTTGATTTGTTGCAAGCACGTCTACCTAATGATCGTGATACCGAACTGCTCAACGCCGCCACTGAACAAAATAAAATCACGCATTTGCGTTTACAAAAATTGCTCAGCGACGCTTAAACTTTACTTTATCTATCACATATATAAAAGGAATTATTATGTCAGGTACTCTTTCATCGCATATTTTAGATACCCATCTTGGCAAGCCTGCTGCTGATATCGCAGTAACGCTACATCGTATTAGTGCCAGTGGCGAGCCATCATTATTAGCCAATGGTATTACCAACGCTGATGGTCGCGTGACGCCAGACAGCTGGGCATTTAACCCAGAAATTGATATCACTGAATATCATTTAGATGTGGGTCGCTATACGCTGACCTTTGATACCCAAGCGTATTTTGATGCACAAAACCTCACGGTATTTTATCCACAAGTGGTCATCGACTTTATGATACAAGATAACGGTCATTACCATGTGCCGCTACTGCTTAGCGCACACGGCTACGGCACTTATCGTGGATCATAATTTTATAGCTTTATTACTCGAAACTTTATAAAAATAAGGCTAAACGAGCGCTGGAAACTTTAAACGTTTGACAGTGAGGTCAGTGGTTTAAGCCCAAATAAATAATGCTGTATCGCTACGTTGTATCACAATCTTTTATAATAACGAAGGTGAGCAAAAGTCGTTACGAGTTACCAAGATATAATAATATAAAAGGACATTGATAACATGGGTGCATATCTTCTCGATTGGCTAAGCTTATTCTTCCGCTGGTTTCATGTTATCGCTGGTGTCGCATGGATTGGCGCTTCATTTTACTTCGTATGGCTAGACATGAGTCTTCAGAAGCCACCAGAATGGAAAGCCAAGAAAGGCATTTCAGGCGATCTTTGGGCAGTTCATGGTGGTGGTTTCTATGAAATTGCTAAATACAAGCTCGAACCTGAAGAGATGCCAAAAACCCTGCATTGGTTTAAGTGGGAAGCTTACACTACTTGGCTGACCGGGATGGCGATGCTCATTATCGTCTACTACATCAATGCGACGGCTTACTTGATTGATCCAAGCAAAGTTAATTTTGGTAGCAGCGTTGGTGCTATATCGACCAGTCTACTGTTCTTATTCGGTAGTTACTTTATTTATGAAGTCATTGTACGCAGCAATGTCGGCAAAAATAAACTGGCTTTTAGTATAACTATCTTTGTACTAATGATTATCGCCACTTGGGGCTCATACCAACTATTTAGTGATCGTGCTTCCTTTATCCATGTCGGTGCCATTTTAGGTACCATCATGGCAGGTAACGTCTTCTTTGGGATTATGCCTGCTCAGCGCGCACTCGTAGATTGTGTACGTCGTGGTGTAAAACCAGGTCCAGAAGTAGCGGATTTAGCATTGATGGCAAGAAACCGCTCATTGATGAATAACTACTTTACCCTACCGCTAATATTTATCATGATTAGTAATCACTATCCAATGATGTATTCACATGCACATGGTTGGTTGGTATTGGTATTCGTCGGTATCATCACTGCAACGGCTCGTCATTACTTTAACCAAAAACATTTGGGTCATCATCAGCCAAAATTCTTAGTGATTCCTGCGATAGCAACCATACTATTGATTATTTGGATGCGCCCAGCACCGATTGAGCCATTACCAGTACCGCCAATAAAAACGCCTGCTGTTGCTCAAGCAGCATCGGCAGATGATGCTATGATGGAAGTGGTGCACGCTCGTTGTAGCACATGCCATGCGGCAAAGCCAACTCAGCAAGGGTTTGCTTCTCCACCTTTAGGCATTATCTTACAGACGCCTGAAGACATGAAAATTCATAAAGCCAAAATCATAACCGCGGTCCACACAGGCTATATGCCATTGGGTAATATTACTCAGTTGACAGACGAAGAGCGCCAGCAACTTGTCGCTTATGCTTCAGGGTTATAATAAAATCTGGTATAAAGCGTAAAGGCAGTTACTGTAAAAAATGGTTCTAAAGACAATGTTCTCATTATTAATAACGCTGACTTTTAGATGAAAGTCAGCGTTATTAA
>NZ_DATIRM010000250.1:0-6625 GCF_035469765.1 Psychrobacter sp. | reverse complement strand
CTGCTGCTGTTGGTGGTTAATGGCTTCGTTCTTAGTAGCATGGTCGATCTGATATTTAGATAATGATTGCTCTAGACTCTGAATGAGTATCTCAAGCTCAGATATTTGCTGCTGGGTTTGTTGCGTCAGCGATAACGATTGCTTATTGTCAATCTGACCATTTAATAGCGGATGATGTTGACCATAAGGGTGCTCATGCGCGCCGCACAGTGGGCAGGGCTTGCCGTCTTTGAGCTCTACAATGTAATCTTCAAGCCTTGTGACTTTTTGCAGTAGATGAAGATGCGTTTGCTTGTCTTGTTTTTTAAGTTTAGTACTCTGAATATCGGCGCGATGAGTGGCAATTAAGTCATCTAAGACCGTCAGCTCTTGATTTAATATCGGTAGGGCGAGATTGATTCTATGAATTTGACTGATTCGCTCAGACCGCTGTGTAATCTTAAATCTCACTTGCTCAATTTTTGCGATGATTTGATCGATTTGTTCTTGCTCACTGCGCATAATAGCAAGAGGCTGGTTCTGAGTGATTGCTGCTTGCTGCTGTTGTAGATTTAGCAGTTGCTCGCGCCGCTGCGCCACCAATGAAAGATCAATGCCTTGCTGTTTAGACAATATCTCAAAATCAGCTTGTAGCTGGCACGCATGACTATGTTGGCTAATCCTATCTGCTGAAAACTCATCGTTATCTTCTAGTAGCGCCCTTAATCGTTGACAGCTACTATCAAAGGTTGTCATATCGGTATCAAGGTCACTCAGCTCTGGATAGCTGCTAAAGTACTTGTCGATATTATTTAGCTGAGTTTTGGTACTATCAGCGGTTTGCTGATGGTTTTGTATTGCTTGGCGCAATATCTGTACATTGCCTACCGATAAGTCCTTACGCTGGTTGTATTCCACTAAGGATTGAGACTGCTGTCTTATATTATGATCTAATTCGCGCACCTGTGCGATGATGGGTAAGTTTGTTTGCAGGTTGTCTACGGCTTGCTTTTCTAGCGTATTGGCATCGTCTAAATGGCGAGCAGCTTCTGCTAATGCTTCTTGTTGAGTAGGAATCTGACTCAGCAAACTCTGTTGTTCAACATCTCGCTTCTGGACCGTATCACGACTGTAGCTAAGCGCACGAAACTGGCTATCAATCTCTAATGCCTTGTTGGCAATATCTAGACGCTTGGCTTCTGGAATAAAGCCTTGCTGCACTTGCTGGGCAGTTGCAAACTCGCTCTGATAAATAGACAGGTTGCTCTGTAGCTGTTGTACGTTATTTAGCCATTGCAGCTGCTCACTTAAGGTATTAAAGGTTTGTCGCTGTGTGCTTTGCTGCTGATTTAACGCTTTTAGCTCGGCTGCCAATAGATTTTCGTCTTCAATACTTAGCAAAGATAAGCCATCAACACCTGCCTGCAACTTGCTGAGCACCTCTTCTTCAAAGCGTTTTTTCTCATGAACGTTGAGTGAGATTTTGGCATAAATAGCTGTGCCGGTTATCTTCTCTAGAATCGCCGCTCTATCACCAATATCAGATTTTAAAAATGCAGCAAAACTGCCTTGTGCCAGCATGATGGAGCGGGTAAATTGGCTAAAATCCATGCCAATAAGCGCTTGAATATAAGCAGAGGTTTTGGATTTTTTCTCTTCTAAAATCTTGCCAGATTTGACCTCGCTAATCTCGTGCTTAATTGGTAATAAGTTGCCTTTAGCTTTTTTGTGGGCACGATGTTGATACCATGAACACTGATATCGCTTGGCGTCAATCTCAATGATGACTTCTGCGGAGCATTCTCCGGTACCTTGGGTCATGATCTCATTGGTAGAGCCTGTAATATCACCAAGTCTTGGCGTTTGACTGTAAAGAGCCAAACAGATAGCATCCAAAATGGTGGTTTTGCCAGCGCCCGTTTGTCCTGTAATGGCAAAGATACCTTCGTTAAGAAAAGCGGGGTCACTAAAATCAATGTGCCATTCGCCTTTTAAGGAGTTGAGGTTTTTAAGTCTTAGTTCAATTAGGCGCATGGCATGGTCTTATTTTTATAGATAGTAGTGATCATTTACTGTTAGTTGTATCAGGTTTATGAGTTGTGGATATTATTCAGCTTGAGTATCTGCATGATGTAGGTCATAAACGATCTGACCATAAGCCTCTCGCAAGGTCAATCTTTGCTCGTCAGGGATGTTATGAGTGGCTAAACAACGCTCAAATACTTCTTGCTCATTTAAATCCTGTAGCGTCTCAGAGATTTGTTGTTGATGAAGTACTTTATTATAGTTGCGTGGATTTTTAGTGATTAACACTTCAACCGTTAACTCTTTTGTTATTTCATCAATTTTCTCACGCAAATCATTTACGATAGTATCGCCGGTATAAGTTACCTCTAACCAGACCGATTCTAAATGAACGAGTTCTTTAATGGTACTCTCAATAGTTTCCAAATCACCCGATACTTGTGCCAATTTTTGGAACTTTGGAATAGGGAGTGAGGTAACTTGCATCTGACGAGCGGTATCATGATGCAGTAGCGTGGCGGTTAAAGTAGAATGAGTGCTTGGAAGAATCTTTGTTTGTTTATAGATTTCTTCAATACTCATTTCACTATGCTGATCGCTTTCTATAGACTCCACATCAGCAAACAGGTCATCCATAAAGCTTGCCGCCTGATGCACTGCTTTTTTAGTGCTCTTTTCTACTGTCTTGTCGATGTTGATAATGGCATTGGTCAGCTGAGGAGAAACGCTCTCAGACATATTTTCCGGTGTTAGATTCTCATTCTTTAGCACTGACCCAAACTCTATGAGCAATACTTGTTTTTGCTGGCGCGCCTCACCAAAGCCCATCGCAATGGGTGAGCCTGAATAGCGGATGGTTTCACGCCCACCGACACGCTGCGGTACATGTAAATGCCCAAGCGCCACATAATCAAAGCAGTCATCGAACATATCGGCAGAGACCTTACCAAGCGAGCCAACATACAGCTCACGCACACCATCATCCTCGGTAGTACTGCCGCCGGCAGCAAACAGATGCCCTGTGGCAATGATAGGGATATGCCGTTTGTGTGCTTTAGCTAATTCAGCTTGTTTGGTTTTGGCAATATCTGCGACTTCATCATAGTGCGCACAGATACCAGCGATAACATTGGCGTCTTTGCTTTGAGCTGACTCGCCAGCCTGACTGCCACGTACATCACGATCACGCAGATAAGGCACAGCCGCGATAATACAATGTGGTGTACCGTCTACATCATCTAACACCATCACTTCATCGTTTAAGTCTTCACAAGCGGTACCAACGACATGGACGTTTAAAAATTTAAGTACGTTACTTGGGGCATCCAAAAATGTCGGTGAATCATGATTGCCAGCGACGATGACGACATGTTGACAGCTTGACTTTGAAACCTTGCCTAGAAACTCATAATACAGCGCTTGGGCTTTATTACTTGGGGTCATAGTATCAAAGATATCACCAGCGACAATAAGTACATCCACTTGCTGCGCACTAATGGTGTCTTGTAGCCAGCTTAAAAAGGCGGCAAATTCATCGTAGCGCAGACGTCCATAAAGTCGTCGTCCCAAATGCCAGTCAGAGGTGTGCAGGATAGTAAGAGGGGTAACAGCGGATACAGACATAATGAGGCTTAATGGTGAATAAAAGACAGCCATTATTCTAGCAAGGATTGGAGAATTTTGCTCTGTTGCAATCAGAAAAAAGCCCTACCACTAAATTGGCAGGGCTTTAAATTAAAAAGGTTTTTTAGGGAGCTTTCTAACCAATCACCAACTGCTCAAGATTGCTATCTTCTGTTGCAAAATTAGCAATCATAGATAGCGCATGCGCTTGTTGGTGAGTATTCAATTTTGGTGTTGTAGCAGTACCGCCGCGTAACCAGTTATTGTCAGTTTCTGAGGTATTTTGATTATGCTGCTGATTGTGTAAATTGTACCAAGCCAAATCATGATGTAAGCTGACAACATCACCCATGATGAGCAGAGCAGGTGTTGGTAGCTGGTTCTTTTCTTGTAATTCAACGATGCTGGCAAGCGTACCCGTCAATACTTGTTGATTGGACATACTTGCGTTAGAGACGATGGCAATCGGGGTCTCCGCACTACGGCCAGCGTCAATCAAGCCTTCCGTCAAGCGCGGTAGAGAGTGCAGTCCCATATAAAATACGACTGTTTCATCAGTATCCAAGAAGTTTTTAAAATTACTATTAGGCGCGCCAGCCTTTAAGAACCCTGTCACAAAACGTACCGATTGTGAATGGTCACGATGGGTAAGCGGAATACCGGCATAGCTAGCAGCAGCATTGGCAGCGGTAATACCCGGTATCACTTGATAAGGGATATTGTGCGCCCGCAGACTTTCAATCTCTTCACCGCCGCGCCCAAAGATAAACGGGTCACCGCCTTTTAGACGTACCACACGCCGACCTTCTTTCGCGCTATTGACCAGTAGCTCATTGATGCCCAATTGTGCAACGGCATGATTGCTGCGTTTTTTACCGACGAATACTTTATCAGCATCACGGCGGCACAAATCCAATACTTGCGGTGATACCAACGCATCATAATAGACGATATCTGCTTGCTGCATCAGACGCAGCGCTTTAAAGGTTAAGAGTTCTGGGTCACCAGGACCGGCACCAACGATGTAGACTTCGCCCATCGTATTTTGGGCTTTTGTTAATTCATCTGTGGCGTCTTTTGTAGTGATACTTGCCGCTGTGTTATCCAAATCAGCTTGCAGCTGGGCGATAGCTTCATTTTCATTACCCGCAAACATCAATTGACTGACTTTACCTTCAAATGCCCGCTCCCAAAACTGCCTACGCCCAGTCAATGTCGGTATTTTGGCTTTAACGTCACCTCGAAACTCGCCAGCAAGCTTGGCCAGTTTGCCATAACCTTGAGGAATCAAGGTTTCAAGGCGTGCGCGTAGTAAACGTGCCAGCACTGGTGCTTTACCATTTGATGAGATGCCAATCACAATAGGATTACGATCGACAATCGCAGGGAAGATAAAATCGCACAAATGCGGTGTATCGACGACATTTACAGGGATGTTTAATGCAGTTGCATCGGCGTGGATTTGATGGTTGAGCGTCTCCTCATCAGTCGCCGCAATAATAACGCGCGAGTCTGTCATATAGGTTCTATTATAGTTTTCATAAATCAGCTCGTGCTTGCTATCACTTAGCAAGGCTTGTATCTCGTGGCTAATGCTTGGCGCAAGGATAGTGATACATGCGCCAGCACGGCTGAGCAAATCAGCTTTGCGTAATGCCACATCGCCGCCGCCAACAATCAGTACTTTACGGTCTTCTAATTTAAAAAATAGGGGAAAGGTATTCATAGTATGACCAGTCATTCAATTGAATATATAGCACTATTATGAGTTATCAGCTGCGCAGGCTCACGTAATGTATTGGCATTAGCATAGTCGTTTTTGTCATGATGACGGTGGTTTTTGCGATGAAAGGGAATAGGGGAAAGTGAAAGGATGGTTATCTGACATAAAAAATCCCTCTCACCAACGATAAGAGGGATATTAACTTTCTGTGGGTATTAAATATTATCTATAACTGAGTGTGTAAACCACATTCGCGATGCTCTTCTACCTTAGTCGGATCGAAGTAATCAAATTCATTAGGTAGGTTATGTTCTTCAAGATAAACATCTAAATCGCTATCTGTCTTATCAAATAATGGTGCAACCTTTAATACGCCATCTTTTGATAGGCTAAGCACATCAAGACCTTGACGGAATTCCGTTTGATCTTTGCGAATAGCATTGAACCAAACGTCAGGCTTTAGCTCGTCTAAGGCACGGCGGAAAGGCTCAAGCTTGACTTGATCAGTGAACTCATCATGTAGTGGGTTATCAATACCAGGGATACCTTCCATCGTCACGTCACGATGGGCAGCGGTTTGCTTAGGAATATAGGTGATAACGTTTAAGTTTAAATCACGGATGACTTTATTAGCAAATTGATAAGTCGCATCCGTGTTATAACCTGAGTCTACCCACAAAACAGTGATATCAGGACGCTGCTTAGCGACCAAATGCAAAATCGCTGACTCGTAAGGGCGGAAGTTAGTGGTGATGATTGGGTTTTTCGCTTGGCTTAATGCCCATTCAACGATTTGTTCTGGCGATTTACCTTGCAAGTCTTGGTTGGCTTGGTCGATATTTAGATTTGGGTGTAATTGGCTCATGATGCGTTCCTTAGTGTTAATGGATAATAACGTAACTAAACTGAAAACAGCTGAATTGAAAAATGGTTAGTAATAATTTTCATAACAAGTAAAAAATTAAGCGCCTGCAAACATCGGTAATGCGCTAGCATCGCGACCGTCATAGCTACTGGCAAGAGCGTTAAATGCTTGACTGATATCAGAAATAGACTGCATATCGTGCTCGTTTATCACAAAACTGTCAGCGCCTGCGCGCAACAGATAAGCAATTTGATCGCGACCAAACTTGCCCGCCATGCGAATCTCACCTTCATAGCCCATGTGACGCAGCGTTTGAGCAAAGCTAAATCCACGGCCATCGGTAAAGGCAGGTACATGAATCACAATCAGTTCTTGCTGCAATAGGAACTCTGGTATTCGAGTCAATATTT
>NZ_DATIRM010000249.1:0-4478 GCF_035469765.1 Psychrobacter sp. | reverse complement strand
AGTACTTCTAACCGTTAAGTGTGCTAATGAGCTATTTGATAAATCCTTGTTGCTTAACGATTCAAATATAGTGAGCATAAAAAATCCCTGATACGTCAATATCAGGGATTTTTTATTTATAAACGTGATGAACAACTATTTAAGGTGGTGTTCTAAAAAGTATGCTGGCGATAAAAGTCAATACGAAATCTATGCTAAGTTCTCTGATTCTATAGGGCTTTCAAGGCTTCAAAAATTGTTCAAATTTTAATCAGCATACTTTTTGACACACCACCCTATTTAAAAATACTAGTCAGCAAATTGATTGATGTCTTGTAATGGCTGCGATAAGCGCTCAGGATGTCTTGGCATCACGCCTTGATATTGGGCATAGATTTTTGGCAAGTCCGCTTCGATATCTCCTGTAGGATAAATCACAGGCATAAAGCGTATCTCCTTGGTATTGTAATCCATCGCAACTGGCAAAATAGGTACACCGGCACCTACTGCCAAATAATAAAAACCTGACTTCCAATCCTTGGTATATTGACGCGTACCTTCTGGTGATAGTCCTAAAAACAATGGCTTGCCAGTTTTAAACTTATCAATACTCGCCTGTAATACTGAGCCTTTATTACCACGGTCAATAGGAATAACCCCTATCCAATTTAACAGCTGCGCAAATACAGGCACTTTAAATAAGGTATGTTTACCCATAATACTAATTTTTAAATCAAGGGCAAATAAACTGGGTATGGCATAAATACCATCGACATTCGATGTATGCGGAAGCGCTAGCACCACCGCCTGTGGAATATTTGGTATCTCACCAACGGTACGCCAACCTGCCGCTTTTAATAATACGGAAGCAATGACTGGCGCAATCTTATTACCCCGTTTAGGAACCAAATTACCCAGCTGTTTTTTACTTAGGTTTGGTAATATCTTAGAGCGTGTTGGCTTAGAATTTTTAGCGTTAGAGCGATTAAACAACTTTGATGTCATGACGGCACCATATAATAAAAGATAGTCATATAATACCATTAAGCTCATATAACTAAGCTGGATTTTGCATGCTTTTGTTATGTCAAAGATTGCTCAATCATAAATATAAGTGATGCTAAAAATAAACCTAATCGTCTTCAAAATAGCTATGAGATATCAGCTAAGTTGCCTTTATCCTCAAGCCAAGATTTACGATCAGCAGCACGCTTTTTAGCTAATAACATATCCATCACACTGTTGGTCAACACCATGTCATCCATATCCAACTGGACTAAACGGCGAGTATCACGGTTCATGGTTGTTTCACGCAATTGCTCGGCACTCATTTCACCCAAGCCTTTAAAACGTGTAATTTGGGCTTTTTTATTGCCCGGTACGTTGGCTAAAATATGCTGAAGCTCCGTTTCATCCAACGCATAATGCACCTCTTTCGCCACATCGACGCGATATAGTGGTGGCATTGCCACGAAGAAATGACCAGCATCAACTAAGGCAGGGAAATGCTTCACAAATAGGGCGCAAATCAAGGTCGCAATATGCAGTCCATCAGAGTCGGCATCCGCCAAGATACATACCTTGTCATAACGCAGCTCAGATAAATCGTCAGATGCCGGATCAACCCCAATCGCAATCGCAATATCATGAATTTCTTGACTCGATAGCACCGTATCTGATGACACCTCCCATGTATTTAGAATCTTACCACGTAGAGGTAATATCGCTTGGTAATGACGGTCACGTGCTTGCTTAGCACTACCACCTGCAGAATCACCTTCCACCAAAAATAGCTCAGCCCCATCACGCAAGTCACCACGGCAATCTGCTAACTTCCCAGGGAGTGCAGGACCTTGGGTGATTTTTTTACGTGCAACTTTTTTAGCAGATTTAAGACGACGTCCTTCTTTGTTAATTGCTAGCTCTGCAATCTGCGCGCCCATATCTGCATGCTGATTTAACCACAAGCTAAAGGCATCTTTTGCCAGCGTTTGTACCGCTGCCGCCGCCTCACGACTCGATAAACGCTCTTTGGTTTGACCTGAAAACTGCGGCTCAGAAAATTTAAGCGACAAGATATAATTCACCCCGTCCCACACGTCTTCTGCCGTCAGCTTGACACTACGCGGCAATAAGTTATGAATATCACAAAACTCACGTAACGCTTCTAAAATACCGGTGCGCAAACCATTAACATGGGTACCGCCTTGAGCGGTCGGAATCAGGTTTACGTAGCTTTCTTGAATTGGCGTACCACCCTCAGGCAACCAAGACAATGCAAAGGTAATACCAGCTCGCTCGCCTTTCTTGGCATCATAATGATAATAAAAAGGCTCAGGCGGCAATGTCTCAAGACCGTCTAGCTGCTCGCTTAAATATTCAACGACCCCATCAGTAAACTGCCAAACGACTTTTTCATTATTGATATCGTCAACAAACTCAATCGTCAGTCCAGCTGCTAGCACCGCTTTGGCTTTTAAGTTATGTTTGAGCTGCTTCACGTTAAATTTAGGGGTATCAAAAAAGTTGCCATCTGCCCAGAAATGTACTTTCGTTCCCCGCTTACGCTTATTTGAGCTGATAGTCTCAGTTAATGCCGTTACAGGTGCGCCGTTCTCAAAAGCCATCTCAAACTGCGTGCTATCACGCCATACCGTCACTTCAACTCGCGTCGACAAAGCATTAACGACTGAGATACCGACACCATGCAAACCGCCCGATACTTCATAATTAGAAGTCGAAAATTTACCACCAGCATGTAAGCGGGTTAAAATCAGCTCAATACCTGATTGATTAAATTCAGGATGAATATCTGTTGGCATACCGCGACCATCATCCTCAACCGATAACGAGCCATCACTATGCAGCTGGACTTTGATAACTTTGGCATAACCGCCCAATGCTTCATCGACTGAGTTATCAATCACTTCTTGCGCCAAATGATTGGGACGTGTGGTATCAGTATACATACCTGGGCGACGACGTACCGGCTCAAGCCCTTCTAAAACTTCTAATGATTGCGCATTATATTGACTCACAAATGCATCCTTAACGATTCATGTCTGATTAATTCTATTAAACCATTATAACGAAAAATAGCGACGTTAAGGTTAATAGTCAATCGCTTACGTCAGATAATGTCGCCTATTTCATGGGCGTTTAATACTGTAATAATCGCTTTAATTGATTAATAATCTCTGGTAACTGTTCAGCAAAGTCACTAAATCGATGATCACCACCTGCTTGTAAAGTCACCGTACTGCCTTGCTCTTGGTAAAATGCTTTAGATAATTCAGGATTTAATAACTCATCGCCTTCTTTGATAAGGACAGCAATTTTTTCAGGATAATTAACAGTTAATAATTGATGGGCTGCAAACCATTGTAAATCTGACTGAGTGATACTCCAGCCACCTGCCGTTTTATGCAGAACTCTATCTGCAAGCAGACGGTCTTCACTCTCATTATCTAATAAAACAGCATTCGAGAAACGCTGCAGCGTCATATGAGGCTGCGTACTCGGGTTTAATAATAACGCTGGGCAACCTGTATCATTGCTGACCAAGGTAGAAAAATAACCACCTAAAGAGCTACCAACCAATACTGTATTTGATGAATCAAACTGACTATTTTCAATATTTTTATTATCTAAACTTTCAATTAATGACAGTATTTGAGTAAAAACTTGGTCAGGCGTCTTATTGAAATCAGGACGCAATACATTGATATCAGGACAATATTGCTGACAATAGCGTTCTAATAGCACACCTTTTGTAGAATTGGCATCGCTGTCCAAACCATGAATATAAATAATGTTCACGTGTAATCTCGCTTATTTATTTCGTTATGAGTTTTTTATATGAATAACTAATACTAAGCATAGCACCCAAGCCAAGAAAATAATCAGAATAAAATGGCACACTACTATTCAAGATTTGCGACATAATAGTAGTGTAACGATTGGTTTATGCAAATCAAAGGAATGACATTATTAGCAATGGAGTCGCCATGAACCAACAGATTGAGCTGTTCGAGATTGCCAATCCCTGTATTGGTGTTTGCCGGAGCAATAAAAAAGGGTATTGTTTTGGCTGCTTGCGTAGTCGACGTGAGCGTCAATTATGGCATGACATGACGACTGAACAGCGCCGTGAGGTATTACGGCTGGTTTCTGGACGCAAGTTGCGTATTGAGCAGATAAAACAACGTAAAGGTGAGCAATTAGGATTTGATTTTGAAGGTTTAGTAGAAGATGGCAAGCTATTCTAACTCTTCATATCAAATGAGAAACCAGCATATTTCTAAAAACCACACGCAAAAGAAAACCCCCCTTCGCGTTAGCGAAGGGGGGTTTAGCTGTGAATAGAGAGCTGACGATGACCTACTCTCACATGGGCGAACCACACTACCATTGGCGCGACGATGTTTCACTTCTGAGTTCGGGAAGGGATCAGGTGGGGCCATCGTGCTATTGTCGTCAGCAAAGGGGGTTAGATATGA
>NZ_DATIRM010000248.1:0-11671 GCF_035469765.1 Psychrobacter sp. | reverse complement strand
ATAATAACGGCTAAAATTTATAATCTGTTTCAGAATTTTTAAAAATCTACGCTTAAAGCAGTACCAATTATCTCGTATAATCTTGACTCTAAAAGCCTTCAACGGCTGATTGCTATATTCGAATATTTATAGCAAAACTATTTTATATTGTACTGATGGTAGTCGATCTATCGTCCTTGTATCATTTCACTTATTCATTTTATCTTTGAGTTATCTTATGTCCTTAATGCAAATTGCTGAACCCAATCAAAGCACCCGACCTCACGAGCATCGTTTTGGCCTAGGCATTGACCTTGGTACGACACGCTCACTGGTCGCCGTGGTACGCTCAGGCAAGGCACAAGTTTTGCAAGCAAGCACAGCGACAGATACCTTGCTGCCTTCCGTAGTGTATTATCCAAGTGAAGGTAGCCCATTGGTTGGCTCAGACGCCCTTGCCCATATGGCAGATGACCCAAAAAATACCATCATTTCAGCCAAGCGATTTATGGGTCGTAGCCAAGCCGATATCAAATTCTCTCATCCTTATGAGCTAAGTGGTGGCAAAGATGAGATGCCCGCTTTTGTCACTGCGCAAGGAGCAGTATCTCCTGTTGAAGTGTCAGCGCGTATCTTAGCAGCGCTTGAACAGCGTGCTGCTAACACATTGCCTGATGAGAGTATTCAAGGTGCCGTTATTACAGTACCTGCCTATTTTGATGAAGCACAGCGTCAAGCGACTAAAGATGCTGCTCAAGCAGCAGGTATCAAGGTACTGCGTCTACTAAACGAGCCTACTGCTGCTGCAGTTGCTTATGGTCTCGACCAAGAGACTGATGCAGGCGTTGAGAAACATTACCTTATCTATGATTTGGGCGGCGGTACGTTTGATGTGTCTATTTTAAAGTTAAACGATGGCGTTTTTGAGGTGCTAGCGACAGGTGGTAACAGTGCACTTGGTGGCGATGATATCGATCGGTTACTGACCAATTGGCTTATCAAGCAACTGCATATTGACCCAAAAGACGTTAGCCTGCATGATAAATCAATTCTTGCTCAACAAGCCAAAGCTTATAAGCAAGCACTGACGGATGCTGAGCAAGTTGATATTGATATCATCGTGAATGAGCAATCTTTTAAGGGCATATTGCGCCGTGAAGATTTATTAGCGATTGCAGACCCAGTCAATCGCCGTACCTTGAGCGTCTGCGAGCAAGTCTTACGTGATGCTAAGCTCTCAACATCTGATTTAGATGAAGTTATTTTGGTGGGTGGTTCAACTCGTATGCCTGCTGTTAAACAAGTAGTTGCTGACTTTTTTGCAAAGCAGCCGCTTTGTCGCCTCAATCCAGATGAAGTGGTCGCTTTAGGTGCTGCACAAACTGCGCATCAATTGGTCAATGGTGATAGCGATAACAATCTACTGCTGTTGGATGTGACGCCACTATCGCTTGGTCTTGAAACCATGGGCGGCTTGGTTGAAGTACTTATCCCGCGCAATACCCCTATTCCAGTTAAGAAACGTCAAGTGTTTACCACTTATCAAGACGGTCAAACTGGTATGGTGATTCATGTGGTACAAGGCGAACGTGAGACCGTCGATAACTGTCGTTCACTGGGACGCTTTGAGTTATATGGCATTCCGCCCATGAAAGCAGGATTTGCCCGTATTGAAGTGACTTTTAGCATCGATGCTAATGGTCAGCTGACGGTTAGTGCGCAAGAAACCACTACCAAGACCGAAAGTAAAATTGAGATTGTACCTTCTTATGGCTTGTCTGATGAACAAAAAGAGCAGTTATTGATTGCAGGTTTTAAATACGCTGAAGAAGATAAAAATGCACGTTCATTAATTGAAACCAAGGTTGAAGCAGAACGTGAGATACTGGCATTGCAATCGGCACTGAAAGATTTTGACGCTTTACTTTCAGAAGATGCTAAGCAGTCTTTGGTGCAAACCATGCAAGACTTGCAAGCGGCGCTTAGTACAGATAATTTAACCCTTATTGATGCAAAAAAACTGGCGCTTAAACCGCATAGCGATGCCTTTGCCGCCCTTATTATGAATCAAAGTGTTAAAACCAGTATGGCAGGTACTAGTGCCCAAGACTGGTAACAGAGATGTTCTACCATATTGCTTACGTGTCAAATTAAGCGTATTTTTTATACTTTTAGATTTTATTTTAAATGGATTAGCACCGGATAGACTACCTTATGCCAAAAATCACTGTACTACCCCATCATGAAATTTGCCCTGAAGGCATCGAAGTTGAATTAGCAGCAGGCGAAAATTTATGTAAAGCCTTACTCGAAAAAGGCATCAAGATTGAACATGCTTGCGAGATGTCAAAAGCTTGTACGACTTGCCATGTCGTAGTGCGTAAAGGTTTTAATAGCTTAGATGAGATGGATGATATCGAAGCTGACTTACTCGACCGTGCTTGGGGGCTGGAACCTGATTCACGCTTGTCTTGTCAGGTGATGCTTGAGGATGACGATTTAACCATCGAAATTCCTAAATATACTTTAAATCATGCTAAAGAAAATCACTAATTATTGATGACTTTGCCTATCAGTTCTATTTAAGCCCTTTGTATTTTTAAGTTAAAAGCAATACTCATAAAAAAACCAGTTATCACTCATAACTGGTTTTTTTATGTTTAAAGTAAAAAGGTATAACTCATAATCATCTAATGCTATTATCGACTATTTATGATGCTGAGCCTCTTTTTTACTGGCTTTACTTATTTCAATAGCAACCGCTTTTTCTTCTTGTTCGATGCGTTCAAGTGCAAGATTGAGACGAATTCTGATATCTTGATAATCATTATCTTGCATGTCTCTAAAATTCAAATGCAGGTTAAAACCTGGTAGCGTGTGGTCGACCCATTTTGACAGTTTTCCTTTATTCTCATCAGGATCTAATACTTTCCAAGCGCTCATTTTATTATCGAACCCTTTTAACTGAAAAGCACCTGCATATTCGCAGTCAAAATCATGAGCGATATAGTCGTGAGTGCTTTCGCTGATGTATATTTCACCCTTACCAGCGACAGCTTCAAGCCTTGAAGCTAGGTTTGCCTCTTTGCCAATGAGCGTATAACTCAGACGATTATTACTACCGAAGTTACCAACATGACAGTAGCCTGTGCTAATACCTACGCGTATATATAATCCCTCAAAACCCAGCAGTCGCCATTTTTGCCGCAGTGTGCGCATCTCACGGCGCATATCTATTGCCATAGCTACACAGTCTAGGGCATCTTGACGAGGACCACGGCTACTCGGCTCACCAAAAAAGCAGACCATGCCATCGCCGATAAACTTATCTAGTACTGCCCCATGTTTATTGGCAATCAATGTCATACAGTGCATATAAGTGTTTAAAATATCAGCTAAATTATCTGCACTTAAGCTATCAGACAGTTCAGTAAAACCAACAATATCTGAAAACATAATCGTCAGCTTAGCGCGTTTATTAGCGACGGCAACTGGACTATCCGCTTTAACAATAGGCTCCCATACCTGTGGCGGTACAAAACGGGTTAATTTATTGATTACTGATACCATAGTACTTAAGCGCCCAACCACTTGCTCAGCCCGTGCTTCGTGATGGATATACTCATGATATATATGGCGAAAATGACAAAGAATCACGAGCATTGTTGCCAGCAAGATAATAGGCGTTATCCAACTGGTCTGACAATCTATCTCTCTACTACTCAAAATAACACTAACATAATAAAAAATAATGACAGTGACGACTGCCACAGAAATTAACTTCAGATGGTTTTCAGGACTGCTGAGAATGATACGTAGCCCAATTAACGCTGCCAAACTTAATGAGATGAGGGGACAGACCTGAATAGAACCAATGACCACAGACAATAAAATAATAACAATATTAGACGTCCAAAAGCTTTTTTGACGACGAAAGTTATAGATTAAAATCATGAGGCTAGGTAAACAGACGACGATTAAACGCGCCATTGACCTTGGACTGAAGTCAAAATGAATAGTGAGCAATATCACACTTAGTATGAGAACAAAGACTTCAGGATAATCAAATCGACAGACATCATTACCCTGTATAGATTTTTTTGGGCTGAATGTGTCTAAAAATGCCATGATAGCTATTCGCTTAAACGAGAAAAAACATTGAGAGTGCTAATAAATATAAGATAGATAGTACAGCTTATCTCTATAACCATGCTTATAAATAAGATAAATTAAACAGTACGATTATACGTTTGAATTTTATTAACAGCTATGTCATTGAGTACTCAAAGTATACCGTTTGTCATTTATTTTGTTACCAAAACCAATGAAATCATCATAGCAATGCCTTTTTCCTAAACAAAAGCGCCAAGTTCGAGCTAAGTGCAAAAAAAGCCAGATAATTTACCTGACTTCTTTTGACTGACATATACCAAGCGATATTAAACCTATCAGTAAGTAGTTGGTTACATCTGCCAATCGAACGGCATTTGATGATGACCACGTAACGCCATCATTAATGTTTGTTGCATTTGCGCCAATACTTCTTTGCTATAAGGCACTGCAGGGACACCCCATACCGGATTTGGCCACTGCATATCATTCTGATAGCGAACGATATGATGAAAATGTAACTGCGGTACTTGATTGCCAAGGGCTGCGACGTTCATTTTGTCTGCTTGAAAAGTCTTGGCAAGTTGGCTTGATAACCAGCTCGACTCACGCAAAAACTGCGTTTGGTCTGCCTCAGACAATTCATACAATTCTTTGATACCTGACACACGTGGCACCAATATCAACCATGGGAATTGGCAATCATTGATTAAACGACAGGTTGATAGTGGAAAATCACCCACTAAAAAACTATCGGCAGCAAGTTTATGATGAAGTTGGAACATAATGACGGTTCTCTTGTTGTAAAGCTTAGATAAAAAGATAAGAAAGAAAGATTAGGCTAAAAGTTCAATACAGACTTTTCAGATAGATATTCAGTGTCGCTATTTTATCAGTTATCCAACCGATAAAATAGCAGCATAAATTATTGGCTGATTTTTAATACTTAGTTTTAATACTTACTTAAAAATGCAACTCATATATCACTGTTATGAGTAAGCCGATCTCTCTAAGCTGATTCCGCTACCATATGCTCGCTAAAATAACGCAGCAACTCTTGAATAATAGTGACACGCTGTTGCGGTGTTGCCAATTTATCAGCATCTTGATAGCGAATGCTAGAGGCGCCATTCATGCGATAGCGCTGCCCATTTGCTTGAATCAGCTTAATAATAGCTAAAGCATCGACCGGCGTATCGGGTGCAAACTCAAGCGTTATGCTATTACTATTGGCATCAATTTTATTAATCTTTAGAGGCTCGGCTTGTATGCGTAAACCATGAACAGCAAATAACTGCTTGGTCTGGTCTGGCAGCGTCCCAAAACGATCAATCATTTCAGTACGGATATCGGTCAACGCTTCTTTATCATCGGCATTACTGATACGCTTATAAAATAACAAACGCTGATGCACATCGTGCAAATACTCTTCTGGTATCAATGCCGAGCTATGCAGATTAATCTCACTGGTTAGCGACAACGGCGTACTTAAATCAGGCTCTTTACCCGCTTTAATGGCTTTTGTCGCCCGCTCAAGCATATCCATATATAAGCTAAAGCCAATTGCCTGCATATTACCACTTTGCTGCTTACCAAGTATCTCACCAGCACCGCGAATCTCTAAATCTTCACTTGCCAGCATAAATCCTGCGCCCAGTGTGTTAGCACGCTCAATGGCATGTAATCGACGTTTAGCATCCCCTTTAAGCCCTTTAATAGAGGGTACCAGCAAATAGCAATAGGCTTGATGATGGCTACGACCGACACGACCACGCAGCTGATGTAATTGAGCCAAACCAAACTTATCGGCACGCTCAATGATGATGGTATTGGCATTCGGTACATCAATACCGGTCTCAATAATGGTAGAACATACCAATACATTGAATTTTTTATGATAATACTGCTGCATTACTTGTTCGAGTTGGCGCTCTTGCATTTGCCCATGAGCGACCCCTACGCGCGCCTCAGGAACTAGTTCACGAATAGTCTCTGCCATACGTTCAATGCTAGCCACATCATTGTGCAATAGATAAACCTGACCACCACGTAATAACTCACGCAAGATTGCTTCTTTCATCAGTGCTTCTGTCTTTTGCATGACAAAGGTTTTAATCGCCAGACGGCGTGCCGGTGGCGTAGCGATAATCGACATGTCACGCATGCCAGAGAGCGCCATATTGAGCGTTCTAGGAATCGGAGTCGCTGTCATCGACATACTATCGACATCGGTCTGAATCGCCTTGATACGCTCTTTATGACGCACGCCAAAGCGATGTTCTTCATCGACAATCATTAATCCTAGATTAGAGAATTTCACATCGGGTTGTAGCAGTTTATGAGTGCCGATAACAATATCGACCTTGCCAGCTGCAAGGTCTGTTAACACATTTTCTTGGTGCTTTTTGCCACCAAAGCGTGAAAGCGTTTCGACACGTACCGGCCAATCAGCAAAACGATCGCGGAAATTATCTTCATGCTGACCAGCTAGCAAGGTGGTCGGCACCAAGACTGCCACTTGGTAACCGGCACTGACCGCAATAAAGGCGGCTCGCATAGCCACTTCCGTTTTACCGAAACCAACGTCGCCGCAGATGAGACGATCCATTGGCTGGTTTTGTCGCATGTCTTCCATCACCGCATGGATGGCGTTGGCTTGATCAGGCGTTTCTTCAAAAGCAAATTGGCTAGCGAATAGCTCATACTGTGATGGGTCTATTTTAAAGTGGATACCGACCTTTGCCTCACGCCGTGCTTGCATATTGAGCAATTCCGCAGCGACATCATGAATTTGCTCTAGTGCCTTTTGCTTGGCTTTATCCCATTTTCCGCTACCAATCTTATGCAATGGCGCAAGCGCGGGATCACCGCCGCTATAGCGATTAATCATTTGCAAGTTGGCAACCGGCACATAAATACTAGCGTCATCAGCGTACTTTAAGTGAATAAATTCTTGCTCACCCTCTCCAACATCTAGGGTTATCAGACCATTATAACGCCCAATACCATGCTCAATATGAACGACAGGACTACCATCTGTTATTTCAGTGACGCTTTTAACTAAGAACTCTTCTGAGACGCCGCTTTGACGACGACGGCGTGTTTGTAATACTTGCCGACCAAATAATTGCGTTTCGCTAATCAGCACCAAACGCTCAGGCACATAAACACCGCGTTCAATAGGTGCAATCGTTAGACCAACCTGTGGCAACTTTTTATTATTAAGCCCCGTTGTTTTATCGGCGGCTAAAAACGTTTCAAAGCTGTCATAAGCCTTGATATCGATTTTACCTTTAAACAGCTCAATAAGAATCTCACGACGACCTGCTGTCTCAGCGACAATCAATACCGGTGTTGCCATTTGTGCCTGTAGTTCTAAAAACGCGAGCAGCTCAGTAAGTGGCTCTGCTTTTTGATGATTAACAGCTAACTGTGGTGGCTCTTGCGCACTTAACGTTACTAAGCCTTGCTGTTTATTTTGAGCAAAATCTAACGGTATTTGTGCAGTTAATTGTAATTGACTCTCCAATACTGACTCGTCAATCGCAGGCCCATCGTTCATTGTCAAAAGCTTATCACGTGCACTGAGTATCACGCGTGGATAATGATTGAGATGCTCGTTAAGAGTATTTGATAATAAATACAGCAACTCAGGGGCGACAATAGGCTTATCGATATCATGACGGCGCTCTTCATAGCGGCGCTGGATTTGCGACCAATAATCCGCCTGTTTCTCGTTAATAAGCTCATCAGTGATGAATAGCGTATCGCTTGGCAGATAAGAAAATAAACTACTTTCCACCGTCCAGTCTTTTAAATCAAAAAATAGTGGCTGATAATATTCCAGTCCGCTACTCGCAATGCCTGCCATCACATCTTTATGCAACTCGAACTTACGGCTATTGCTATTGGGGAACATGGCAGCAAAGTTGGTGCGGAAGGTTTCACGCCCTTCATCAAGTGGAAACTCTTTTGCCGGTAGAATTTGAAACTGTTTAATAGGTTTTGAGATATCGGGTAGTTTATGCAGTAGCGACAACGACTCTTTACCCATGCTGCTATCGTTACCACTCATCATTGATTTTAAATCATCAACAGTCAAAGTGCGCTGAGTCTGTGCATTAAAGAATCGAATGGTCTCAATTTCATCATCGAATAAATCCAGACGTAGTGGAAACGGCTGACCCATCGCAAAGATATCAATGATACTGCCACGTACCGCAAATTCACCTGGCTCAAAAACATTTTCAACTGCTCGGTAACCTGCCTTTGCTAGTAATGCTCGCTGTATACTGATATCGAATTGATCACCAACACTTAAATCAAAATGCTGCCCAATCAACCAGCTTGGCGGCGCTACTCGATGCATTAATGCCTGCACAGATATCAATAGCACGCCTGACGTTGGCATATCAGTCAATAAATTGATACGCTCGCTGACAATATCTTGATGCGGTGACAGCTCATCATAGGTTAGCGTCTCCCAATCAGGAAATACATGAGCATCGACACCGCAAAATGCCAGCTCTGTCTCTATTTGATTGAGCTGATTTTGGTCACGCGCCACCACGACTTTTAGACGGTCAGCAACATTCCATATAGTAGCTTGTACCAGACTTGCCAGCCATAAGCTACTAACGGCACCATGCACTGGCGCAAGCCAACGGCGCTCGGCGTTTTGGATAGGAAATAACTGTTGATTAATAGGGTCGAAGGCGTCAGTCAAAGCAGTGATAGGCATAGAGGATAGGATCAAAGTTATGAGTCAGAAAGCTATTATACGAATATTTGCGCAATTACCAAAATTTATGCCGTAACGGTTTGTCACTTAGCATTTTTATAAAAAGCCCAAGAGCTAAATACTGTGTGAAATAAAGACTTACTACTAAAAACAGGGCTTCTAAACGCAAGAACCTCAGCTTGCGAGCCGAGGTCTTTGTAATGGATTCGCTAAAAATAGACTTTGTCTTTAAATTAATGGCTTGTCACTAGCGATGATGCCGTTATTGTCTGCATAGACAAACATACCAGAATTGAGAGTCAAATCACCAAAGCTAATTTCGATATTCGTCTGACCTTCATCGCGGCGATTCGATTTACGCGGAATACAGCCAAGCGCCATCACACCAATATCCATCTGCGCCATGTCATCAACGTCACGTACGCAGCCGTAGACAATAACGCCTGCCCAACTATTATCAATGGCAGATTGTGCAATCATGTCACCTAACAGCGCACAGCGCATAGAGCCACCACCATCAACGACTAATACCTTACCATTACCATTTGTATCTTTGCCATCACTACTTAGCAGTGATTTGACACGGCTATTATCTTCAAAGCATTTAACCGTCACAATCTCACCGCAGAACTTTTCTTTGCCACCAAAACTATAAAACGACTTACCTTCGATATTAGGCAAACATACCTGCGACTCAGGATTAGCATCCAATAGATCACAGGTTACAAAGTTTTCTTTGGTCATCGTTGCTGATTCTGGCATGGTGGGACTCCTTGTCTGTTATGGTTAAATTATTTTTAGCTTATTATTGAATGCTTAGGCTATTTAATCTTTTGACGCTTATCATCAAACTATAGCTAATCCTTCGCTTAAGGTTTTACTCGAGTCATCGCAAGCATCTGTTTATTTTCAATTATCTCAGTAGTTTTGATTACTGGTTCGGTGCGGTATTTACTGCGATGATAGATATCATGGGCGCTCATTGCCATCGCACTAGCGACACGCTTAGCTGAAATAGGATGTAAGGATAGCGACTCGGACACCAGTGGTAAAATAAGCTGAAAGGCTTTCTGTCCTAGACTTTCAAGCGGGCGACCCTTATGTTTACCAAGTAGTAACGATGGACGGAAAATAACTAATTGGGCAAACTCTAATGCCATTATAGATTCTTCAGTTTCAGCCTTTACCCGATTATATAAGAAGCGACTGTTGATATCCGCATTCATTGAGGACAATAGAAAGAAGTTTTCAACGCCTTTATCTTGGCACAATTTGGCAAAACCGACATTATAATCATGGTCAATCTTATGGAACGCTTCATCACTACCCGCTTGTTTCTTGGTGGTGCCAAGGCAACTAAAGGCATCCGTTTTTCGATCAGCGCCAATGCTTGCAAAGATTTCGGCTAAGTTGTCAAAATCATTCACCTGATAAAAACGCATACTGGCATTAATGTAGCGAGGAGGACGCCGTGCAATCACAATTAATGTGTCATAAATCTCACTAAGCTGCTTTACAAGATGTTGCCCGACCAATCCTGTTGCACCTATTACTATTGCTTTTCGCTGCATAGCCTATCCATTTATAAAGTGTTGGAATATTTATGATAGTCAAAAATGTGACTTTTGAAAGCCCGTCGGTGACGCTTACCACTTTAGTATCATACCTAAATTAATGAATCACCGAGGCTATTATGCATAATTTATTGTAAGAGATTTTATCAGCAAGTGGTTTTACTCAGCTCATGCCTTTGTTTAGACTCAGACACTCACTCAATATTATGATAAATACCTGTATAAACTCCTATTAAAGGCATAAAATCCCGCTCATCCATGTGATGGCGTAACTTCTTTGAGCATTAATCATCAAACTTATTGTTCTAAGTGCGATAATTTGCTAAGATAACCGGCTTTACACGTCAACGCTGTTTAATTATTCCAAACAGTTCTGGCGCTTGCGATGATTTATTACTATTAGATACTCTAATTGTAGACATCGACATCATGTTTGGCGAGACGGCTGCTCGTTACCGATGATGGTTAAACCCTTTACTGTAATCCACATTCATAATTTTATCTGTCTTTATCAAGGAGATTCGCGTGGCTAATACTGCACAAGCTCGTAAACGCGCCCGTCAAAACACCAAACGTCGTCAGAACTCTGCGTCACAACGCTCTATGGTTCGCACTTATTTGAAACGTGTTGACGCGGCTATCGCTGCTAAAGATTATGACGCGGCTACCGAAGCTTACAAAAAAGCGGTACCGGTTCTTGATCGTATGGCTGACAAAGGTATTCTTCATAAGAATAAAGCTGCTCGTCGTAAGAGCCGCCTAAACAAAACAATCAAAGGCTTACTAGCTTAAGATTGGTTGCGTTTAGACCGTATGATGCCTCGATAACATCATAACTAAAACCTTGTCACTGGTTCTAATACTGGGGCAAGGTTTTTTTATGCCTGCTCAAAAGTAATTAGTAATTTCGTAAATAGAGATTATGTCCATTTTACTTCTGGTGGCAATAGCAGTTTATTAGGATGAAAGCCCGCAGCGCGGTAGCCTTCAAGCAAAGTGTGAATCGGACGCACATAGACTTCGCCACGCCAGACAAAATACGCACTTGCCTGCTCGAATGGCTTGTCATCAAACCACAAAAACACTCCTTCCATCATTTTTGGCCAATCGTTCCAATCAATCTCAACAACATCAAACATCACCGCTAAAAATGCAGACAATAAAGTATCATGGCTGACAGCGAGCATCAGATGCCCGTGTTGCGGCTGATTTTGATAAAAGAGCGATAAGATATCGAGACCGCCTTGATAAGCGTTTTTAGTACCTT
>NZ_DATIRM010000247.1:0-5234 GCF_035469765.1 Psychrobacter sp. | reverse complement strand
ATCGAGTGAGGATACATGCGTTGGCAATACCACAATCAAAGCAAAAATGGGCAAGGATTGTAGTGCATCAAAATCCTGTAAGTTAGTGCCCTCTGGTAATAACGAGGCCACAGAATCAACCGCCTGTTGCCATGCTTTGCTGTCTTTTGGTAACGAGTAAGAGGTATTGTTTGGCATCGCTCAATTGTCCCTTGTATGCTGATATAAGATTGGGAATAATAACAGCTTTATAGGTCAGCGACTATAGATGAGGCACAAAGTATCAGCGCCACATAAAGTAGCGACTGCCGCAAAAAAAAGCGGCCTAAAATAAAAGAAAAGTATGACAAAAAATTTATGATACTCGTTAACGCCATAACCCTTACTATGGTGATATAGTAGAGGTTGATGCGCGTGTAAACAGATAATAAATACTGGCTAAATGCTTGCGCCGCACATAATTGCATAACAAATCTACTGTACGATGGCAGCGTCTCATAATCGATTTTTTATAAAAAAATTATTTAGACAATGCGGTATTGAATTGAACAAATATAGCTGCATATTCTTGCAAAAATGAGCGAATGAGCGATAGCCTCGTTTTTTAATTCCAATTATTCAAAAAAGTTTCCCATATCATGACCTATTTAGCGCCGCGGCAAGGGTTATTTGCCATCATTCTTCTGGTTAGTTTTTGTTTGCAAACCCTATTATTGGTCATCAGTACCGATCAACAGCTGAGCAACAGTCGGGCGCAAAAAGGCGAACAAATGGTCGCCCAGCTTATCGACGAAGCACGCCTGTCTTTAGAGAATAAAGACCGTGTCAGCTTAAGCGTCATTGCCAATCGCTATACCAGCGAGCAGGATGTGACCCGTATCTTGATTAAAGACAATAACGGCGATATCTTAGTGCCAGTCGGTAATGCACCGATGCAGCAAGGTGATACCATCAACCAAATCGCCACTAAAGGCGATGCGGTCATAGGTAGTGTGGCATTGACCCTAAAAGATATTAGTAAGGGCGAAATCATTGCCATGCAGTTGCCTTTTGTGATTGGCTCGATGGTGCTGCATTTATTGCTGTGGCTGACTTATAGCTATATTGCCCGCCCAACCAGAGAGCAAATCAACGCCATCAGCCGCGATGTTCAAGACTTGCATCGTGAGCAATATACGCAGCTCGACCAGCGCGGTTATGATCGTGAGCGAGAACGTCGTCAATCAGCGCCTAGCACTGCAACTGATGAGACCAATAGCAGTCAAAGTAATGAGGTGCTTAACGATGGTGATAGCCCTGTAAGTAGTACTAATTCCCAGGAAAATTCGAGCGCGGCGCATAACCAACCAGCTACTACTCGTAAGTTGGATATTCATAGTGCGGTCAATCAGTATGTCAGAACACAGCAAAATCAAGACGCTGCGCTCGATGGTGATGCTGTTGGCGATAACGGCAGTGCAAGTATCGGTGACAACGTTGCAGCAGGCGATACGGATGCGACCAGTCCTCTGAATGACAATCACACAAAAGATCATATAGGTCGTAATCCCTCTCGCTTGTCTGCTACCAGACCCTTTGATAGTGTTAGCATCCAAATCGTCTTTCATGATGAATTTAATATGCTAGAGCGCCTAGCACCGTCTCAGCGTTTGCCATATTTGGCACTCTGTACACAGCTGCTAAATCAGGCAGTCACTGAGTTACTGAAACAGCCGCTGCTACTAGGTGTGAGCGTATTGAATAAGCCGAGCTTTGATGAAAGCGGTGCCTACGTGATGCTCAAGGCAGACAATAGCCATGCAAAAGTCGCATTAGCAGGTGTGATGCTTGCCAAACTGTACCTGATGCTTAATAAAATTATCCATAACAAGCATATTGAGCTATCACGATTTGCTTTGCCAGCAAAAGCGGGTGTCAGTGACAATGCCCAAGTTGAGGCAATGACACATCTGCTAGACAGTGTCGGCAAAAAAGAGCAGATATTGATTTTATTGCCGAATAGCGGTCTCAAACAAATCAGTCATCATGTACAAGTACAAAGCGTCATGCGTCCAACGACGGTTTATGAGCGTGAGTGTGCGATATTTGATGGTGGTAATGATGCTATGATTCAGCGTTTGGCGGATGTGCGTAATGCGGTACTGATGATTGATGATACAGAAGAGTAGGCTTAGATCGTCTATTTATCTTGTAATAAATCTCTACAATTGCCTGTTCTATAATGACCAATAGTGTCTTGTTGTTGACTTGTAAATGCGTCATAGTAATAAAAAGCATTGACAACGCTTAATAGAGACTTTATAAGGCATATATATATTGATAACTTTTCAATAATTTTGCCCAAAAAAGATAGGAGTTGGTCATGAGTGATGCTGATATTGATGACGATTTTGATGATGATTTCGTCGATGATGATGATGCAAAAATGGTTGAAGAGGCTGAGAAAAGTGTACGTACACGCTTAAGCAGCCTTGAAAAACGTCGTTTAATTGATAATCTGTTAGAAGAAAAACGTTTGGCTAAAGAGCTAAAAGACGATCTTGATGATATCGATAATTTCGATGAAGATGGTGATGATTGGGACGATGACGAACTCTAGTTTGTCATTGCCTGCATCAGGTTATCAAGTAACTGTTTTACGCTATAATTTCTAAACCATTATTTGCATTGTCATTGGTATTAGCTGACCATCGTTAACTAATTACTCTAAGCTTGCTGTGCTAAGCTGGTTAGATTCTGTCTTTAAGTGCAAGCACTTAACCAGCTCGCTTTATCAAAGTGCTATTAAAAAAGCTCTGTTAGTATCTGTTTATTACAAATTATTCCAAATAACCGTCATCTTTAGCCTTTTTGTCATTTTATATGACCCTTATTTATTGCGCTTAATGCCATCCATCTTTTAAGGACAACCTCACCATGACAAACCAACTTAGTTTCGATGAACTATTAGATTATTTAGACAACGAAGAAAGCACGTTTGTGCTTGATAGTGTTGCCACCCATGGTTTTTTGACAGCGACCGTCATTGGTCGTCCACTACCCAATTGGTTAGAGGCATTGTTTGAAGATCATGTGAGCGAGATTCCAGCAAACGTCATTGACGGTATCCAGCGCTGGCGCGAATCTATCATCGCTGAGCTAAAAAACGAGACGCCTATTGAGCTGCCGTTTGGCGAAGATGCAGGTAATGAAGAAGTAGCAGTCGATTTTTCTGATGATTCAGATATCGTGGCGTGGTCAATTGGGTTTGTTGATGCGATGTATGGCGATGAAGCCAGCGATTGGTTTGAAGATGAAGAAACTGCAGAAGATGTGGCAGTGTTGACCTTGCCGATGATTGTGCTCAGCGGTATTGACGATGAAGACCCTGAGCTTGCTGAGATGCGTAAAGATCAAGATAAAATGGTGCAAATGGTAAACAGCATTGAGGGCAACTTAACTGAGCTGTTTTTGTTGTTTCATACCAACGACTAGTAAAGCTAAAATAACTCGCGTTGCTAGAGATGGCTGAACGGCAGCTGAATATTCTATAGATCACCAATAAGGTCGTGCTATGACTGTACAACTCTCCAATCTTGAGCACTTGCCCAATTACCAGATTACTGAGCGCTTAGATGTGGTATACGGTAGTACCGTGCGCTCAAAGCATGTTGGTAAAGACTTGTTTGCTGGGCTAAAAAATATCGTAGGCGGTGAGCTCACTGCCTACACTGAACTGTTAGAAGAGTCGCGTCAAGAAGCGATAGATCGGATGATTGTCAAAGCCGAAGCACTAGGAGCGGATGCTGTCGTTGGTCTGCGTTTTTCGACCTCTAGCATTGCGCAAGGCGCTTCTGAGCTGTTCGTCTATGGTACAGCAGTCAAAGCCGTACCGATGCCGCAGCAGCCTACCTATCAACCACCGCATCATCAGTCAGGTCACTCTCAGTATCAAGAGCCTGTGTCATCAGCGCCTCAGCCATCAACAGTACAGTCGCCTGATGACTTACCGCGCTTTAATCCTTTTGGTGAGTAAGCCTGCGTTCAAGTACTGACTGGTAGCCTTTTTGATGATAAGAGACGTTCCATGAATCAATCGTTCACCCAAATGCTGATCAACTATGCACCGCTGCTGGTCTTATTTATAGTTGGCTGGTTTTTTGGTGCGCGTCATGAGCGTCAGCATCTGGCGAGATTGGCTATTGCCGAAACCGAGTTGAGCCATATTATCGTCTCAAGTGAGCGTTTTTATGTGCCAAAAATAGTTACTCATTCTGAGGGTGAACTGGTGCTTGGCAGCGTCGTTATCGCCCAAGATTATTTTAAAATGGTGATTGCCAAAGTGCTGAGTCTTTTTGGCAAAAATCTTACTACCTATGAGACTCTACTCGACCGCGCCCGCCGTGAAGCTCTAGTACGTATGCGCACTCAAGCGCAGATGAAAGGCTATAACCATATCTACGGCTTACGTCTCGAAGTGAGTAATATCAATCAATTAGGCAGCATGGTCGAAGCCATTGCTTATGGCACGGCGGTCATCAGTATCGACAATGTTAGTGCCGGTGTCGCTATTTCTCATTCCAAATCCTCTATTTAGACCTTCTGCTTAAACTTTCACCCACATATTCTTTATGTGTTCTGCAAGACAATATTTGACTGGTGAGTAGTTGAATAAAGCAAATAAAGAGACTTTCACAACGATATACTTACTTTCCTTGTTCCAAAATTATGGTGGGACGTGTACCTCGTTGTCCTGCAAAAATAGTACGGTACAAGACATCGGATGATAAAAAATATTGGATGGTACAAAAAAGCATCACACAAAAACGCTGATGACGTTGATGGCTTTTACCTAAAATAATCAGCAGGATTGGCTGATTAAGCATCACGGCATTATCATACACTGACCCAGAGTAGGGTCTTATCTACATGGATGTAGTTATGGAAAGTCTTGAGATAGTCACGTTAGTAAATTCAGTTGTCATTCCCATTTGCCTATTTTTGATTATGATGGGTATGGGTCTGACCCTCGTCGCAAACGATTTTAAACGTGTTTTAAAATACCCAAAAGCCGTTGGTATTGGCTTGACCAATCAGCTGTTACTGTTGCCCGTCATTGGTTTTGTATTGGCAAACATCCTGCCGTTAGAGCCTGAGTATGCGGTAGGGGTTATGTTGCTAGCAGTATGTCCAGGCGGCACAACTTCCAACTTATTTACCTATTTGGCCAAAGGCGATGTCGCACTTTCGGTCACGATGACGGCGATTGCCAGTGT
>NZ_DATIRM010000246.1:0-3301 GCF_035469765.1 Psychrobacter sp. | reverse complement strand
CCCATTCATAACGCCTATCACCCAAATGGATGAGTTACACACCCAATATATTGCGCTCAAACAAAAAGCGGACAAAAAGCTCGGCAAAAAAACCATCAAATTGACCAAACAGAGCTTTATCGTACAGGACAGCCATATGGTCAGCAAAAACATGCGGCGTCTTATATTAACTGTCCCTCATCTAAATGCCACTGGTGATACCTCAAACCCTCAGCAATCAAATTCTATACCAATCAATGAAGCGGGCTATGCGTATTTATTTGATTTAGAACATAACCGCAGCGTCTCGCAAATCACTGCTGAAGGCGTTGATAACAGCGTGCAGCCTGCGCGTGCTCATTGCTATTACACATTAAGAAAAGCGTGGCAAACCTCGGATGGCGTACAAGCATGGGTCGATGTTTTTTTGCATGGCGACACGTCAGGTGGCAATTGGGCACGCTCACTACAAGCAGGCGATACGGTGATAAGCAAACGTGAGTTCCCTGAAAAGATTGAGCATTTGCGTGAAGGTCAAGCATTGCTGATTGCTGATGAAACCTCGATGCCAACTGTCGCGCGCTTGCTGGAGCTTTGGGACAATCCTCAGCCACCATTAGTCCTTTGTGTCACACAAGATGCTGCCGATCAAACGTATTTTGATAGGGTTAAATTAGATGCTAATATCATAAACACTAATGCGGCAAATCAGCAAAACACTCACTTTACGGTATTGCCTTTGGTGACGGATCAAGTCAATGCGGGACGAGCGCTGGCCGACTTAATCGATACGACATTGTCTGATTATTTGACCACGCACCCTTTACACATTGATAAGATTTGGGGCGCTTTAGAAGCAGGTACAGCCAAAGCACTTCGAGGGCTGTTGCAACAAAGGCACGGATTGGCGCGGGCTGACTCGGTTATTAAGGTTTATTGGCGTAAGGATGGATAGATTTTAGGGTTTTGTACATCTTCTTATACCGTCAATCCACTATAAAAAGTACAGTGCTGCTAGAATAATGGTGTCCCTTTTTTTTGTTTAGTATCGACTATACACAGCTGGCCTCAATAGTTGGTGCTACTAGTGCACCAAGATTGTACTCAGCAAATTCCCCATGCAGGGTGACCACATCGCCCATAATTAATAGTGCAGGTGTGGGCAGATTGGCAGACGCTTGCTGTTCTGCGATATCCTTTAATGTCCCGATAAGGACTTGCTGCGTGGGTAGACTGGCATGACTGATGATAGCAAATGGTGTCTCGCTGTCTCGTCCTGCCGCCATCAACCCTTTTGTCATCTCATCCAAACGATGTAACCCCATATAAAAAACCACCGTCTGAGTGCTATCGAGTAATTCACTATAGTCATTATTGGGTGCGCCGAGTTTTTTGCAGGCAGTGACAAACTGAACCGATTGGGCATGGTCGCGATGCGTCAATGGGATACCTGCCCTGCTAGCAGCGGCACTGGCAGCAGTAATACCAGGGATAGATTCAAAAAAAATACCATGGCGCACCACTTCTTGAAGCTCCTCACCACCGCGCCCAAAGATAAAAGGGTCACCGCCCTTTAGTCTCACGACAGTTTTACCTGCCAGCGCATGCTTGACCAGCAGCTCATTGATACCTTCTTGCGGTAGCGCATGATTGGCTCGGCGCTTACCGACGAATATCTTCTCTGCTGTCGGCTCGCACATATCCAAGATATCCTCTGAGACCAAACTATCATAAAGCACCACATCAGCGCACTGCATGACTCGCAAAGCTTTTAGCGTGAGCAGCTCAGGGTCACCAGAACCTGCACCAACTAAATGTACGGTACCTACCTTTGCAGTTGCCAATACAGTGGTTGGCGCGTTTAGCGCATTGACGACACACTTTTTATTAGATAAATCATTTGGAGGTAGTGTTGCGATAAAGGTAGATGAATCCGTCATGATGGTGACTCCTAATGATGCTGTTAGTGCAAGATACGGTGCAAGCCCTATGCCATCTTAATAAATTGGTCTTAATTTATAAGGGAGTTGTAAGACGGTTATGACGCATATTCCTCAATAAGCGCATTGATTTGACCTATACATGAGCCGCAATTGGTACCAGCACGGCACGCTTTACCCACTGCTTGTGCACTACGGCACTGCTGCTTGATGACTGCATTGATAATGATGTTTTCTCCAACTGCCATGCAAGAACATACCAACGGACCTGGATCGATATAGCCTGTGGCTGGACGGCCTGCCAGCAACCATTTATAACGCTGCTGTACTGGTATGGCATCAGTACTGGCAAAGCAGCTATCAAGCCAATGCGTACTGGGCAAGTGCGTCACTTTCGGTGCGAAATAAATGGCTAATAGCAGCTGATCACTAGGTACGGCGGATTCTGAGGGACTTGGTAATATATGGTTTAACGCTTTATTCCTCACCTCCGACTGAGTCAATATAAAGCGTAATTGTTTCTCCGGTTTACTCAGGGTAAAAGCGCTATTAACCGTCAGAGTATCGTCGGCATTGTCAGTCAACCACTTGTCTGATACAGACTTTTGATAGTCATCGATAAACTGCTGCCAAAAGTTAGGGTCAAGCAACTGCTTAGCGGCGAGCTCTACTGGGCTGGCAAGGGTAATGAGCACACTATTGGCTTGCCTGCTGATACTCCATGTCAGCGCTGGTAGTGAGAGAGGCGACCCTGCACTATTCATAGCGCGCAAATGCACTAGTATGGTGTTCTGCAAATCAGGATGCACCATAATCTTGCCAAATGTCTGCATAGGCACGGCGCTAATACTAATCGCTGAGTTTTTCAGCTCAGGCTGCCCTGAATGTGGATCGACCACAGTTGGTATAAGCGTCCCTACCCGTGCAAAGCTAGCAAAGGCATTACTCCAGTGCATAGGCATAAAGGCATCACCAATACGCATGCTATCGCTGATAGCGATTTGCGCTAGAACCGTTTGCTCTAATTTCTCATTATCTGTATTTATATTGGAAGTATTCGATTCAATAGCTTCCTTACCATGTGGCAGGCTCTGCTCATAGCGAGGATGTAGCTGAACATAGTCGCCCTTTTCAACACCGAGTTGTTTGGCTTCATTGGGATGAATGGTCAGCGTTGGTACAGATTCATGTTGATTGAGCTGTGGTGCCAGTCCTGTGCGTGTCATGGTATGCCATTGATCTCGTAGTCTGCCCGTAATAAGGCGCAGATGCACGGTCGATGGGTTTGGGCTATCGTTATATCGTTTTTTGCTACTCTTAATATCTCTTTTATTTGAGTTCTGCCGACGTTGATGTTGATGTTGATAAAAATTAGGCTGGCT
>NZ_DATIRM010000245.1:0-4746 GCF_035469765.1 Psychrobacter sp. | reverse complement strand
GCATGATTATCGAACGAATCGTTATTCGCCCCCTTTACGGTCGTGAGCTTGAAACCTTACTGGCAACCTTTGGTATCAGTCTGATTCTTATGCAGTTGGTTCGGATGATATTTGGTGCGCAAAACGTTGAAGTCAGCAATGTCGACTGGTTGAGCGGTGCCTATCAAGTGTCCTCGAGCCTTGTACTCCCCTTCAACCGTATCGCTATTATCGGCTTTACCATCATTATTCTTATGCTACTGGTGTACTTACTTAACAAGACTCGCTTCGGGCTATTTGTGCGCGCTGTGACTCAAAACCGGCAAATGGCACGTGCGGTTGGTATCTCATCTGCTCGCATCGACATGTTAGCTTTTGGTCTTGGATCAGGTCTCGCAGGTCTCGCTGGTTGTGCTTTAGCGCAAGTAGGCAACGTCGGACCCGACTTAGGTCAGACTTACATTATTGATGCGTTCTTAGTCGTCGTGGTTGGCGGTGTTGGGCAAGTATGGGGCGCGGTATTGGCATCTTTAGGTCTTGGTGTCAGTGGTACGGTGCTTGAAATTGGCATTGGTGCTGTGATGGCTAAGATTGTATTACTGGTTCTTGTGATTTTGTTTATTCAAAAACGTCCACAAGGTTTATTTGCCCTCAAAGGCCGTTTTGTGGATTAAGGAGAACCTCATGCGTTTGACTCAATTATTATCTGATTCCCCACGTAATTCAATTTTGATTGGTTTGTGTTTTTTGGTGCTACTGATATTGCCTTGGCTCCATCTACTACCTGAAACTTCTAGTTTGCACCTGTCTGCTTACTGGATAACTTTGATTGGGAAAATAATGGCGCTCGCCATGGTAGCACTGGCTTTGGACTTGGTCTGGGGCTATGCTGGCATCCTAAGTTTAGGTCATGGTCTTTATTTTGCGCTAGGAGGTTATGCCTTTGGTATGTACTTGACGCGTGAAACTGCTGGCACGGGCTTGCCAGACTTTATGCGTTTTTTAAGTTGGACCGAGCTGCCGTGGTATTGGGCAGGCACTCAACACTTTTGGTGGGCTATGGCTCTAGTGGTGCTAGTTCCCGGTTTGGTCGCTTTTATCTTTGGCTATTTTGCTTTTCGCTCAAAAATCAAAGGGGTTTATTTTTCGATTATTACTCAAGCCATGACCTATGCGGCAGCCTTATTATTCTTCCGTAACGAAACAGGTTTTGGTGGTAACAATGGCTTCACAGGTTTTACCACGCTGTTAGGTTATGACATCACTGCCTCTTCAACAAGGGCTGTGCTGTGCTTTACTACCGCTTTGGCGCTACTACTGTCATATCTTGGACTACGCTATCTGATGAGCCAGCCTTATGGGCGTGTGCTCGGTGCCATCCGTGATAGTGAAAATCGCTTGCAATATCTAGGCTATCGCACGCTTTGGTACAAGCTTTCAGCTTGGGTGTTGTCTGCAATAATTGCTGGTATCGCTGGTGCTCTATATGTACCGCAAGTTGGCATCATTAACCCAGGTGAGATGAACCCCGTCAACTCTATCGAGATGGCAGTATGGGTGGCTGCTGGAGGGAGAGGTTCACTCATTGGTGCTATCGTAGGCGCAGGTGCAATCAATGCGATTAAAACTTATTTTACGGTCGCCTACCCTGAGTTCTGGTTGCTGATCCTAGGTGGATTATTTGTGGTGGTTACTTTATTTCTCCCTAACGGCATCATTGGCGTACTTGATCGTTTTAAAAAGGAAAAAGAATAATGTTAATAACTGATGCTGCTACTTCTAATGTTGCTACTTCCCAAAAAGTTACTAACGATGCGCTTGTTAAAAATGAAAATAATCATAGTATTCATAATCCAATTAAAAATTCTAAAAATACACACCACATAACGGTCGCAGAAACCACGCCTACCCGACCAGTAACTACTTTGGCTGAAGATTACGGAGATAGAGGTGGCTTAGCTCAACCTGTTTCTAAATCGGGTCCAGATATGAGCCATGGTATTGCGCTGTATTTAGAAGAAGTTAGCGTGTGGTTTGACTCGTTCCGTGCACTCAATGACTTATCTTTATACATTGAGGCGGGCGAGCTACGCTGCATAATCGGTCCTAATGGTGCAGGTAAGACGACTTTAATGGATGTTATTACTGGTAAAACGCGTCCCACTAAAGGCAGTGCATTTTTCGGTCAAGTACATAATTTATCAATGCTATCTACCGAAGAAATAGCTGAAGCAGGCATTGGCCGTAAGTTTCAAAAACCCACCGTATTTGAGAAATTTACCGTACTTGATAACTTAATGCTGGCCGCGCCCAAGGATAAGCGGGTATCAAGAAGCTGGTTTACTCGTATTGACGCAGAAATCCAAGATACGCTTGACTCAACGCTTGATCAAATACGTCTAAAAGACCTGATTAACAAGCCAGCAGGACTATTATCTCATGGTCAAAAACAGTGGCTAGAGATTGGGATGTTACTGATGCAAAGACCAAAACTTATCTTACTTGATGAACCAGTAGCAGGCATGACAGATGCCGAAACTGAACATACCGCTGAGTTATGTCTGCGCCTTAAAAAGAATCACACCTTAATCGTGGTTGAACATGACATGACTTTCATTGACGCCATAAGTGAGAAAGTAACGGTCTTAGCAAATGGCGCTATTTTGGCTGAAGGCACGTTAGCTGACGTACAGAATAATGAAGCCGTTATTGAGACCTACTTAGGTCGGTAATTGAAAGCACTGATTAAAAAAAGCGCTGACCAAAAGTCTCACAATCAATATCAAACGATTTCACACAAAGGCGATCGACCTCATACATATTGGAAATATACCTATATAGGTCAATGCCATAGTGGAATTACTTAAAGTAGGCTAATCATTGAAAGTAAAGGTATTTATATGTTAGAAGTCAATGCCATAAATCAATATTACGGTGGCAGTCACATCTTACGTGATGTCACCCTCGCAGCCCCTGTAGGAGAATGTAGCGTGGTACTGGGTCGTAATGGCGTCGGTAAAACCACCTTGCTTAAATGCTTGATGGGCATCCTACCAATAAAATCAGGTGAAATTTTATTAGACGGTAAGGACATTAGTAAGATGACGCCTGAGCAGCGTGTACGCGCAGGACTCGCTTATGTGCCGCAAGGACGTGATATCTTTTCCACCTTGACCGTTGAAGAAAACATTCTGATTGGAATGGCGAAATTCTCTCAACGTAAAGCAAGCAAAGTACCCAAACACTTGTATGATATATTTCCGGTGCTGGACGAAATGAAGTATCGGCGCGGCGGCGATCTATCAGGTGGGCAGCAACAGCAGCTCGCTATTGCTCGTGCGCTTGCCTCCGAACCGTCTGTACTGGTACTTGATGAGCCTACTGAGGGTATTCAGCCCTCTATCATCAAGGACATCGGGCGGGTGATTAGGGATTTAGGTTATCAAGGTAAAATGGCAATTGTACTGGTTGAGCAGTTTTATGAGTTTGCAGAAGAGCTTGCCGATAACTATACCGTGCTTTCTCGAGGACAAGTAGTTGCTCAAGGGGCTGGATGTGACATGGCAAAAAACAACATTCAAGAATTAGTGGCCATTTAACTAGTAGTTATTAGGCTCTACCTATTCAATCAAGCATTAAAAAGTTAATACACTCTATGTTTTTATTAGCATTGTGATAGTTAAACTTGGGTTTAACATCATATAGCATAGCCTCAAGGATATTATATTTTGACTTGGCAATCCTCGCTACAGCTTCATTTCGACTGCGCCTCTAATATTGCAAAAACTCGGCTGTATCATCGTGCCCATACTGGCGCACTAATGGTGCAGCGCGCGCTTTATCCTGAGCCTGATAGTCAAGCAGGGATTTGCCATATTTATGTGTTGTATCCTCCTGCTGGCATTGCCGATGATGACCGCTTAACATTGGAATTTAACCTACACTCTAATAGCCATTCGGTGATTACTACCCCTGGAGCCGGCAAATGGTACGGGCAACGCAAATCATTGCGGTCCTCTAAACCCAGCGACTCATCAAAATTAGTTAGAGTTAATCAATCGCCAAACAGCAACACTTCTAACGACTGTTTTAATGATGTTGTCAGCGCTGAACAGCATATCGACGCCCGCCTATATGATTATGCTGTCCTTGAATGGCTACCACAAGAAAGCATTTATTACGATCATTCTGTCTCTAATGCCAATAATCGCTTTTATTTAGCTAAGACGGCAAGTTTATTGACTTGGGATATTGCTGTGTTCGGACGTCAAGCGTATCAAGAGACTTTTGCTAATGGTCATTATGCCAACCGCTTAGAGATATGGCGTGAGGGTAATTTATTGGTCAGTGAGTGCACCTCCCAGCAAGCCAATACGTGCTGGTTTACCTCACCGCTTGGGTTAAACAATCAACATGTGCATGGCTCTTTTTGGGCAATACCTAGCACAGAGATTATTGCGCCTGAGTTACAGAATAATCCGCTCAAGCTCGGCCAATATTTAGACACCACTATTACCGAGATACGCAATCTCATTGATCAGCAGTCACTACCCATTCACTGTACTCACAATTTTCAAGGTATCAATTGCCGTTATTTAGGGGCAGATGTGCGTGCCTGCTTTGAGGCTTTTTACCAAGTCCGCGAGCTTATAAGGTTTAAATGGTACGCGCTTGAGCCTCATCGACCGAGAATTTGGGATACCTAATATCATATGCTCCCACTTAATCTCATCCTTAAACAATGCTTAATCAAACCAGAATGACTCT
>NZ_DATIRM010000244.1:0-3691 GCF_035469765.1 Psychrobacter sp. | reverse complement strand
AGAAGTGCTTGAACGCGCTTGCCGCGGTGATGTGATGACGATGGCACTAGAAAATGCACAAACCCAGTTGCAACAGCTGTTTGCGCTAACTGGCGCAGTAGTGACGGTCACCACGCAAGGTGCGGGTTCATGTCAGCTGCCCCTTTCAAGCTCATAATATTGGTGAGTATATTTAACTAGGGCGTGTCCTCAATTCAATCGATGGACATCTAAGTGGGCTAAAAATGGCTAAATTTTGTCAAACATCGTCAAATAGCTGGGTAATATCCCGATATTAACCGCGCTATTTCCCTTGTTTGACTGCCATTTATCTCATTTTTATCTCCATTTTTAAAATGAGGACACGCCCTAATATTCGCCAAATAACCAGCCGCTAATAAAGGCAAAGTACTCACGAAACCACGCGTTATAGCGAATGGATAGTGGCGTGGAGCTAGCGAGCATCATAGGTTGCAAATAGCCTTGATGCCGAGCGATACTTTCGGCGCGAATAATATGAAAGTCACTGGTCACGATAGCAATTGGCGTGGCAATAGAAATACCTTTTGCCGCTAATATTTCTTGGCTATAAATAAGATTCTCTGCTGTGCTCGTGCTCTTACCTTCTTGCACGATACGTTTAAGAGGTATGTCATACGTTTCATGTAAATAGTTTGCCATGATATTGGCTTCGCTATATGTCTGACCAAAACCCATACCACCACTAGTGATGACCTGCGCATTTTCCTGTGAGTTAATAATAGGAGCGGCAGTATCCAAACGTTTGGCAAGGGTTGGCGTCGGTTTACCTGCGACTGTACCTGACCCGAGCACAATGATGGCAGCGACGTCAGGTATGGGTTTAGCACTTTGTTTAATCTGTTGCTGTAATGCATAAACGAAAACGCCAAAGCTGATTAGCCAAATAAAAAATAGTATCCATAGTGCATACCAAAGGCGGCTTAACCAACGGTTTTGGCGGATAAGCCTTTTTATAGTATGCCAAAAAATGCCATGAGCAACGAACACCATGCCCAATAAGAAAGGCATAACAGAGCCAAAATCAATCTTACCAACTGCCATTAAAATCGCGCAGTGGACCATCATAGTACCGCCACTAATGATTAATATAACTCGCAACAATACGGTTGGATTTTTTAGCATGGGTACACGATTATTTAAGGGCAATGTATTCACTGAGTCTTCTATGCGGCTCTTGTTTGAAGCACTATTTAGATGCTAATTAGGTATCTAATAAGCGACGGATTGCTGCCATGATAGCGTATCCCATTTGGAGATAACGTCTTATTGTTGTTACCAACAGAGGTAGGTTGAGAGTAAGCTAACAGCCAAATTCGGAAAGTAAATTAGCTTGGTTAAAGATTAAAGAATTAATTTAATAAAGCGAATATAACTGTGGGGAAGTGCTAGAAAAGACTCTTAAAAATCACAAGCACAGAAAAACTACAGATTCTGTTTTAAGAGATCTGAAAGGTATTTAGGAGAGAGTGGTAAAAGATAGGAAAACAGAGTATAAATAAGATTGGCGGTGAAGGAGGGATTCGAACCCTCGATACGCGATTAACGTATACACACTTTCCAGGCGTGCGGTTTCAGCCACTCACCCACTTCACCGTTTTTAGTCCTGCTGACTTAAATACTGCACAGATTATTGATTGCAAATCTGATTTAGGCCTCAAGCGTTTAGATCCTGTATAGAGCACACAGGCACTGATTTTTGCAGGACTTAGTATAGCGGATAGCATTTAAAATGTCACGGTTTGCGCATCATCTTTCTTTATTGGTAGACGCCTGCTAGGATAGAGCATACCTAATAGCAAGCATAAATGGTTGAAAGTTGCATGAGAAGTGTTTTTAAGCATGGAGTTAATCTGAAAAACAGCACGATAATGGTAATAATCGCTACCGTTTTAAGCGTATCAACGGCACATGCCGATGATTTTACACAGTGTAGCCAATCATTTTATGGCGGCGTGTATCCTGAATTTAGCAATACGAAGCTGAGCAATAATACCCAAGCGCTATGTATGGATGGTTTCGCTGTCATGTACTCTGGTGTGTCACGTACACCGTTATGGTCAGCAGAGTATCTGAATCGTAAGCGTTTGCAGCAGGCGAAACAAATCGACCGTGAAGACAGCTTTCATGAAGAAAGCCGATTACCGCAATCGATGCGCGCCAGGCTCTCGGACTATTCAGGCTCAGGTTATGACCGCGGACACCTAGCGCCTAATGGCGATATGGCAAATCGCAGTCAGCAGTATGATAGCTTTAGCCTCGCCAATATCGCTCCACAGTCACCGCGCAATAATCGTTATATTTGGCGCAATATTGAATCGGCGACCCGTTATTTAACGCAGCAATATGGCGAGGTTTATACCATTACAGGGGTAGCATTTACCGACAAAAAAGTTAAGCAGTTAGCAGGGCGTGTGCTGGTGCCGAGTCATTTTTTTAAAGCTGTTTATATTCCAGCAAGTAACCAAGCAGGCGTGTATTATGCGCCGAATGATGAATCTGAGCGTATAGAGATTATTAGTATTGATGAATTGACGGCTAAAATCGGTATTGATGTTCTGCCAGTACTTGATGCAAAAACCAAAGCACAAGCCTTGAATTTGCCACTAAAAGCTGGTGAAGCTGTGGATGTACCAGAAACAAATATAGACGAACCTACTTGGATGCTATTTGTAGTAGCTATTTTTGAATGGCTTATAGGACAATTACAGACATAAATCGTCTAAATACTACTGAATTTGTGTGGTTTTGATAACTTTTGTAATGTGTTACTTATAAAAAGGAGCAGCAAATGATTGACCCATTTGCCAATAATCACCAAAGTATGCAAATTGGTGAGCTGGTTATTGAAAATCAAGAAGATAAAATTATTATTTATGGAGACATTAATCTGGTTTTAAATGACGTTGGATATGAGCAAGCAAAGCAGCTGCATGAGCTTAGTAGTAAGATTTTACACGCATTTGAAAGCCGCTCTCTCTATAGTAATGATGATGCTAAGTCAAAAGAAAAAGATGACCAATCGGGCGAAATTATAGACAATCCATTCCTGTAACTGATTGATATCGTTTTGGTTTTATAGAAATAATAAACTATTAAAAAATTACTAGGCAAACGCTAAAAATTGCTTATAATGGGCCAAGACAACGCTTATGCTGTCTGGATTTTTTATAGAAAGTAAGTTGGTCATTTGGTATTTTCTGTACTAATGAGCGAAAATTAAATATAGTACCATTGAGCTGTAATAAAAAATTGTTGGCAAAGGATAAGCTTAGGACATAGAAACATATCGTTTCTAGTAATCATTAATTGAAGGGAGTCTATTTATGAAACTATTCGCAAAAACTACATTAGCAGTTGCTGGTATCAGTTTAGCAAGCATGGCATTCGCCGCTGATCCGTTAGCCAATACTACTTGGCAGACGTATGATGAAGGCAAGCCAAAAGGCGTTGTTAAAATCATGGAGTCAAATGGTGTGTTCACGGGCCAGCTTATCAGCACCGTGTCAGAGAAAGGTCAGAAACACGTTGGTATGACGAGTATCTCTGGACTAAAAGCTGATGGTATCGGTGAATACAGTGGTGGTAAGATCAGTGACCCTGAAAACAACACAAATTACAAACTGACGGCTAACTTGAAAGGTAGCAATCTTGACCTAAAAGGTCACTTAGG
>NZ_DATIRM010000243.1:0-6871 GCF_035469765.1 Psychrobacter sp. | reverse complement strand
AGAATTCAAATGACACTTAGCACCAAAGGGGAGCAGGACTATTTATTCTATCATTTGGATGAGTTATTGCAGAAAATGATAGAAGGTGTTCGAGATTTTAGATTACAGCCTTTAACTATGTATTCTACTAATAGTGAAATTTTGTTAATCAAACTAATGGCTTTCAGAAAATTACTAATGAAATCCCGTGATCTTATTCTTTCTCAGGATTTAAGTATAGAGGAGCGTTCAGAAGCGATGGGTAAGCCACTTTTTACGATAAAAGAAAAATTAAATGACATTAAAGTGTCTATTAGGGAGCTTGACGATCTAAAAAGTGAACTTGAAAACTTTCTCAAAATTAAAGAAGAAGGAAGCTTTTGGGAAAAAATTAAATTGGGAAGAACGCCTAGCTATACGTTGGAAGATATTACTAAAGAGAAGTTACTCATTAAGAAAGATTTTTTTATATCGATTGTGCGTATAGCTAAGTCTGAAAGCAAAGGTGTGGTATATATAGAGTTCGAATGTGATGAGATCATCAACAAGAATTATAGACATTATGCGTTAGCAGATGGACAGTTAGGGATAAGTCGTTTACCGAGGATATTACGCTTACATGAAGATACAAGAAGGTTGAATATAGAAGCCGTAAGCCAAGTAGTACACGAGAACGTTTTTGAAGCTAACCCCCTATGGTATATATAGTAGATTAGTTTTAGGATTAACTTAATGCTACTGGGATGAATTTTTCACAGATTTTCTATCGATAGTTTGCAAGAAGAATTTATAGCAGTAGCACATGATGACTATGAATCGCCCCGAGATTGTCGAAGACTTCATGTCCTGAGAGAATAAGACAAATCTGGGACGGTTTATAGTATAGCTATAGAAGCAATGAGTTTTACTGAGCGATATCTCTTTCAATTTTTACTAGAAGAATTCTTGTCGATAACGTTTCTAACACCGTGAAAATAAAGCCGTCGCTGCTGACGTGCTCATTAACTTGAGCAATACCATCTAGTTTGAAATTGATATAGCCACCTATGGTCAGCTGTTCGGCTTCTCCTAATAGGCTTGGCTCATTTAATTCAAGACGCAACTGATCTAAGCTAATAGTACCCTCAGCTATCCAATGATCTTCTTGTTTAACAATCTCTAATGTTTCATCTTCATCAGGAAACTCACCAGCAATAGCTTCAAACAGATCTAAAGGCGTCACCAGCCCTGCAACTTGACCATACTCATCGACCACTATATTATCAGGTGTCCTAAATTAGTTGACCACTACACTCATGGATGGATCAGTGATTTACGCAATCCAATTCCTTTCATTGCATTGTTTTTTAAGATTATTTTGATAGTTATAGTGTTAGGCGTGTCTTGTCACAGTCGCGAGGTGTATTAAAGTTCCTTTACCAGTCCGCTCCGAAAAAAGGGTAAGGTAAGATTATCTTCTGCTTTGATGAGTTATGTTTTGCATTTTTTGCTAACTGTTAATGGTTTGACTAATTGACACATCCCAAGTTTATTTGCACGGTTTCTTCAGCATAGCTCAGTGTTTTTTCTTTTGGATATCAAGCGCTATGATTGGCTAGTCCGGTTATCAGTGGCAATATAACCACATAAGCATAAACAAACAATGCTGCTACCATTGCCAGATGAAAGGCCCAATCCACCCAATAATTGAGACTTCCTAAACTAGAATTAAAAAATAATGGCAAAGTAAAAAAGCCAATCCCTGCTGTAATAGCTGCTAGTACACTGGTAAAACGATATGCTAGCTTTTGATGCCTACCTGCAATGCCCCAATAACTCCATGTGATCAATAATAATAGAAATAATGCACCGACCAGCATCGCATTCTCTAATATAGCTTCCCACAACATCATAAATGCTTGATTTAAAAGTAACATGACAGTTCCTTTGCAAATGTTAGCGAAACTTAGTAAAAGTCCTCGCTTATATAAACGGTAGCCAGCTCATTGAAACTTATAAAGATACTGACTATCTGTATTATACGAGGTTAAACTCGACCTTTGGCAACAGCCATATAAGCAGGTTTTAGCATCATTTCTTCTAGAAACCATGCAAAATAGCTTTCCTTTAATGGGTTAACCAAAGGCACACTTGGGGTTAAATTATTTTCATAATCGAACTCAACAAGCATCGCCTCGCCTTCTTTGATTAACAACGGACACGAGGTATATCCATCAAATTTTTGACTGGGTGCCTTACCTTGTATCACCTCAATAAGATTATTGGTCACTATAGGTGCAGACAGCTTAACGGTTGCGGCTGTTTTACCTTTCGGCGTGCCATTGATATCACCGACCCCAAAAATATTTTCATAGCGCTTGTGTTGTAGCGTATATTTATCAACGTCAAGCCAACCATTTTTATTGGCTAAGGGGCTGTTTAGTATACTGTCTACCGCAAACATGGGTGGTACAACATGAATAAAATCATAATCTTGTCGATTTTGATTACCCTCTGAATCCGTGAAATAGGCAAATTTTGCTGCTTTATCGATCCCAGTTAAGCGTTGCTCAAAGTTTGTGCCAATTGGTGGATCATAAGATGCCCAGCGAGATAATACATTTTCGTTTACGATAGGCACACTAAATACAGTCTGATGTGGACTAAAAAACTGAATATCACTATTTTGTCGTGTACCTGCTTGTATGAGTCTGTCATGCAGCATAAAGGTCATTTTCAATGGCGCACCTGCACACTTCATGTCAGTATGTGCTAGTGCCATTACGGCGCGTCCTCCTTTTTGACGAAAGGCGTCTATTTGTTGCCATGTTTTTATAGCAATTTCTGGACTATGATAAACACTACCAATGCCCTCAGTGCCTAAGTCTTGAATATTAAGACCCTCTATTTTCTCAAAACCTAATCTTAAGCCAGTTGCTACCACTAGATAGTCATAGCCAATTTTTTTGCCGCTATCAGTAATTACCTGATTGTTATCCGGTGAAAACTCACGGGCATTTTCTTGTATCCAGTTTATTCCTGCAGGAAGAAGGTTGGCGTTACTGTCTGTCACTTTGTCAGTATTATTCCAAACACCTGTGGCTAACAAGGTGTAGCCAGGTTGGTAATAGTGAGCTTGCCGACTGTCTAATATAGTCAAAGTGGCATTGGGAAGTTGACGACTTAGCCTATTGGCAACCGCTAACCCTGCAATACCAGCACCGACAATAACAATATTAACTTTTTCTTGAGCCGTGGGCGACGATACGCAGCCATTCAGTGACATGCTGCCTATAACCGCTCCAGTTGCAACGCCTGCACCAATAAATTGACGATGATTAAATAATTTTGAAACTATTGGTTGTTTATGATCGTCATCGCGATGAGGATACGCCGCCAAAGCGTCTTGTTGCGATATATTGGTTTGATTACTTGAATGTCGTTTCATAATAATTCCCTATGTCCTTCTATACCGTTTAAAATAGATAACTAAAATATATTGATATAAAACAAGGACATAAGAATATTTTGTCCTTCATGAGAAATTTTTAAGCTGCTAATTTCCCATTAAAAACTGGCTACTTTTGTATTTTTATCGACCATCAATTTAGCAATGGCGGCAGGGTCTGCTACTGTAATACCGTCAATTAATGCAGTTTGATCAAGGCCTTTACCTGGAAGATAAATGGCGCAAACTTCGACTTTAGTTTTGGTTTTTTCCATCACTGTCTTCATCAACCCTTGTGCACTCATATTCATTGGAGGTTGGCCTTTAGTGACGCTGCTAGGCGCATCACGTAACGCCATGTCACCAGCTGCACCGCAGAGCAATACGTTGGTTTCAGCTCCTTGCTTCGCTGATTGCATGGTGAGCACCATTGACATTAGCTGCACCTGAGCATCATCCGATGTGACAATAACCAATAACGACGGTTTTGATGCCTTGATATGACGAGTTTCTTCAGCAGAAGCAGAACTAACTGCTAAAAAAGTGGCAACTGCAGTAAGAATAGGAATAAAGATTCGTTTCATAATATCTCTCAGTTTTTCACGAAGTTATCGGCTGTTATATTTGCTTGTATGGCGAACAGCCGCTGGATAGTAATTTTGATAATACAAGTTTAAAGCATGCTATCAGATAATAAGTTACAAGGCATATTTAGAAAAACTAATAGTTATATTAAACTGTATAATATTTTTTAGTATATTACTATGCTATATTTAATGTATTGCATCATTGCAATGATTTAATAACTAACTAGGGATAAAAAAATGAGAAACCATCAACGTTCACGCGAAAACTGTTCATGCCAAGACAACATGGAACCAACTAACGTCATTCAATTCCCTCAACTCAACCAACCGTCACCAGACTTTAATGCGTTAACCACTGATGGTATGAAGTCATTAGCTGACTACAAAGGTAAATGGTTAGTACTATTTTCTCATCCAGCAGATTTTACGCCTGTATGTACTACGGAGTTCATAGCCTTTGCTAATAAAGCTGAAGACTTTCGAGCTAGAAACTGTGAATTGCTAGGCTTATCTATTGATAGTGTGCATTCGCATATTGCTTGGATGCGTAACATCAAAGAAAATTTTGGTGTAGAGATTACCTTTCCTATTATTGCTGATTTGTCGATGCAGGTTGCCAAGTCGTATGGCATGATTCAACCTGGTGCCAGTGACACCTCAGCAGTACGTGCCACCTTTATCATTGACCCTGAAGGTATATTACGAGCGATGGTCTATTACCCAATGAGTAATGGCCGCTCTGTTGATGAGTTCTTACGCTTACTTGATGCCTTGCAAACCAGTGATGGCAACAAAGTTGCTACTCCAGAAAACTGGAAGGTGGGTGAGCCTGTCATTGTGCCGTCACCACGTACCGCTGCAGAAGCTGAAAGACGTGCTGACGAAGGCTATGAGTATAAGGATTGGTATTTTAGTAAGAAGTCATTGTAACAAGTATGAATTTGTGACTTAGCGATTGATTTTGAGAAGGTTAAGTCTTGTTAGTTACTCAATATGCCTTGGCTTTCTCAAATATCATTACCTATATTTATGCCACCAAGAGTGGCTATTAGCATCAGCCATCTGGCATAAAAGAATCGTATGTATCTATGGAGAGAGCATGAAAACCATTATTTTGTCGTTATTCCTCATGTTTGGTATGATTTTTTCTGCCAGCGCGGAAGATGCGTTATCTGTGCCACCACAGGAGGTCTGGAGCCTTGTGCAGGAGTATCCTGATGAGTTGTTGTTTGTTGATATACGAGACCCTATAGAAATCATGTTTGTTGGCTTTACGGATGCCGTGGATATCAATATTCCTTTTAAGCTAGCTGATCGCACTCAGTTCAATGAAAGTAAAGGCAGCTTTGCTATGCAAAGTAATCCAGATTTTGTCAATGAGATTGAAAAGGCACTAAAAGCTAAAGGACTTGATAAGGATTCTCTCATTGTGACGATGTGCCGTTCTGGCTCAGAACGTGGTAAACCAAGTGCAGATTATCTAATTTCCCAAGGGTTTTCAAACGTAAAGTATATCGATCATGGCTTTCAGGGAAGCACAGTAAAAGAGGGTAAGATGAAGGGATTTCGTGTAGTGAACGGTTGGCAAAATGCTGGTTTACCTTGGTCGTCAACGATTAATGCAAACAAGATTAGTAAACCTTGAGCCTTGCTAAGTGCTATATATAGATGGTTATTAGCACCGCATTTATGTCGAATAACTTGTACTACTGTTAATATTAAATCACTAAACGAGGTTTTATTATGATATTTCGACAACTATATGAGCCACTCTCTAGTACTTATACCTATCTTATAGGAGACGTCAATACAGGACAGGCAGTACTAATAGATCCTGTCATTGCGACGATGGATCGCGATCTAGCTGAGATACATAAATTAGGTCTGAAACTGGCCTACACTGTTGATACGCATATTCATGCAGATCACATCACGGCAGCCCTAGAGATGAAGCGCGCTGTTGGCAGTAAGATCGCTGCACCTGCCTACGACCGACTGGCATGTGCGGATGTTGGGCTAGAAGAAGGCATACCATTCAAAGTTGCTGGGATTACTTTGCACCCATTGCATACTCCAGGTCATACTGCAGGACATTTTGCTTATCTCTTTAATGAGCGTGTATTTACTGGCGATGCTCTACTTATTGAAGGGTGTGGTCGAACTGACTTTCAGCACGGTGATGCCGATGCCTTGTATAATTCTGTGCGCCAAAAGCTATTCTCTTTACCAGATGAGACGCTAGTCTATCCTGCGCACGACTATAAAGAGCGCTTTGTCTCTTCAATCGCTCAGGAAAAAAAGCGTAATCCAAGGCTTGGTGGTGATACAACGATCGAAGAGTTTAGAGCTATTATGAATAACTTAGATCTGCCATATCCCAAATTTATAGATCATGCAGTACCTGGTAACCAGCAATGTGGTGTTTGCCCTGAGGACTTGCCAAATAACTTAGCTGAATACTGTCGTCAGATGACACAAAGTCCTCAAGGCTAACGTGCCTTGTTTTAGAGAGGTGTTAAGCACGGCTTTTAGTTGACCACTACAGGGCAGGGCGTGCTCTAATCGACTATCAAAGTGTCGAACGTAAGTACAAAATAGTAGGAGTCACTGCATGCAAGCTACTGCACTCTACTACTTACAATCAAGCTGCTTAAATAAAGCTTGTAAAAAGAATACCCACTACCTTAGAATGGCATTACTTGCGGTCATGTATATTTTGTTAAGTATTCTTTCTTGGATGCTTCAAACTGATTTTTCAAAATATCAAGCCTCTCTAACTATAAATGTTACCAATATTACCTATGCATCATTAACAGGCGGGTAATAAGATGACCCTATCATGTCTACTAAGCGCCGCAAGCTTGTTTTACGATATTCA
>NZ_DATIRM010000242.1:0-2305 GCF_035469765.1 Psychrobacter sp. | reverse complement strand
GCTAGTAGCCATGTCTAGCAGCTATACCTAGTAACTACGTAATGTTATCTACAATACAAAACGCCCGAATCTATGAGATTGCGGGCGTTTTTCCATAACTAAATATACTTTTTTAATTAAGAAGCAGTGGAATTATTAATAAGTCGCTTCTTTATCTTCAATAATGACCATATCGATGCTTTCATCTTTAGGCGTCGCTTTTGGTGCCTCTGGCGCTACCGGTGCTTTAGGCGTTGCTTCTGACTGGCTGCTTTGATTACTACTACTCTGGTTACTTTGATTCACAGTCGGTGGTGTAGCAGGTTGTGCTGGGCGCACAGGCGCAGCTGGCGTTACCGCTCTTGGCTGGCTGGTATTATTATTGCTCTGTGTATTCTGCGCTGGTTCACGGCGGCGTTCAGGTTGCTGAGTAGCACGTTGGGCACGCTGCTCTTCCATTGCTGACTGGAGCGTTGAGCTGGCGACCACTTCTGATACCACTGTCAATAATGCTGGCTGTCCTGCGATACGTGCACGTACTTGACCACCTTGCGTACCAACGACATAGGTGAAAGCATCATCGATAAGCATGTTGTTATTGATACGAATACTGTCATTGGCTAAGCGCGATTGCAAACTTGGCTGATTGTTCGCGGCTTGCAATTGGCTCGCTTGATATAAGTCTTCACTTGGCAAGGTCATGCTCACGCTCGCCTGACAAGTGGTTAAACCGTTTTCATTGGTCTCTTGCAATACGGCAGCATTTTGTACATCAATGATGATACCGTCAGCTTTAGTAGAAATTACACCACTGCTTAGACTAATCTCTGCCTCATTGGCATAACTTACCGCTAAGGTCTGCGCTTGTTGATTGAGCGTATTTTTTAAAGCGGATTTGAGACGGTCTTGTACCATAGGGTCGTCACAGCTCACTGCTGTGGCAGCCGCATTTTCACTGACCTGTACTTCTTGATCGGTCACTTCTGTCGTATCAGCAGCTTCATCCTTTTCTGAGCGATCACAACCAGCAAGCGCTAAACCACATATCATGCCGATACCAGCAACTTTATACCATTTGCTCACATTTTTATTTGCTACGCTCATATCTCTTTTGCTCCAATTCGCTGATTCGTACCGCCGCCCACGGACAGTATTCAACATTTAAAATATAATACTCAAATCTAACCGAAACCGGCATTGCGATAGATTTGAAAATCACATTATTATACGTTGTTTGCATGTAATGGTCATCCATGTAGCCTGTCGATATACAAATAACGCTCAACATTGTGTCCAAAATCTGGCTTTGGTTGCAAAAACGCTACAAAAGATTATTCACCTAGATAAATATTAAGATGTTAATACAAGTTTATATAATCGCCAAAAGCAACCCAGAAGCTTCTATTGACTTCCTTCCCTCCCTAAAGTGAGGGGATTCCTACTAAAGACGGTCAAGCCCGACCGCGAGTATGTTTTTTGCTCCATTAACGTCTCGTTGATGGGTCGTTTTACAAGAACGACAGAACCATATTCTTATACCAAGACCTGTTCTACCTTTCGGACTGTCTTGGCGTGAGCCGCAACACGAGCAAGTTTGGGTTGTGTACGCTTCATTCACTTCAATATAGTGGCAACCTGCGTTCGCGCATTTGTAATCCAGTTGCCGCTTTATTTCAAACCAACCAGCGTCATAGACGGATTTGGCAAGTTTGCTTGAAGTGAATGATTTTGATTTTATCTTTCCAACAACGATTAGATTGTTGGCTTTGACTAATTTATTGGTAAATTTATGAATTAAATCTTTACGGGTGTTTTTAATTTTGGCGTTAATAGCACGAGTACGCTTTTTATTCTTAGCACGTTGCGATATTGCCAGTTTTTCAGCATATTGATGCGTGATTTTGGTTTGTAATTTATCACCATCACTACTCACTGCTGCATCTTTACAACCCAAATCAATACCAACCTGTCCAAGGCCGCACTTGGTATTCGGAAATTCTTTAACGGTCACACAGGCATACCAATGACCGCGACTATCTTGCACCAACTCACAGGTATTAATGGCATAGAGGGCTAGATTGTAGCTGTCCCATAGGTCTATAGTGAGTTTTTGACCTTTAGCCAGACTGAACTGAATAGTAGATTTAAGGCTCTTTACCCCTGCCTTTTTGACACCTAGATATTTTATTGCTGACTTTTTAAACGGAATCCAACCAAGGTTTTTACGACTTGATTTAGGATTATTGGTACGCCATTTTAGTTTGGCTTTTTTGAATTGTTTACGAGCTTTGGCATGGGTTTCAGCGATGGCTTGTAAGGTTTGGCT
>NZ_DATIRM010000241.1:0-13827 GCF_035469765.1 Psychrobacter sp. | reverse complement strand
CACGCCCTAAAGCATGCTCAGCTTTTGCTTTTTCAACGGCCGTCGTTGCTGCTGCAACATCACCGCCGTCAGTCGTTGCCGCAGCCAATGCTAGTTCTGCTGCGCCAAGTCCATTATCATTATAGAACTGGATACGACCGTCGTTATTTAGGTCGTTATATTTAATAAGACCGGTTTCTTCCCATGTTCTCATCCAATCTGGACGTTGATCATATTCGATAGCAGGAGCGTCAACACCTTGTGGATAAACAGTATCGATTAGATTTAGACGCGCCATTGCACCTACTGCTGGCGCAGTGAAGTATAGTAGCGCGATAAATACCAACGTCCAACCAGCTGTCCAACGCGCATCTGCAACTTTAGGAACCGTGAAAAAGCGAATAATAACGTGAGGTAGACCCGCGGTACCAATCATCAGTGATAACGTAAATAGCACCATGTTTAGCTTGTTTGGCACATCAGCGGTATAAGCGGTAAAGCCTAAGTCGACGACGATTTGGTCAAGCTTGGTTAGGATAGGAATGCCTGATTCAACATGGTTTGAGAACAACCCAAGACCTGGAATTGGGTTACCCGTCAACTCAAGTGAGATAAAGACTGCAGGAATCGTATAGGCAATCATAAGAACCACATACTGCGCAACCTGCGTGTAGGTAATCCCTTTCATACCACCAAGTACGGCGTAGAAGAATACAACAACAGCCGCAATAATCAGACCAGTGGTACTGTCAACTTCTAAGAAGCGTGAGAATGCCACACCAGCACCTGTCATCTGACCGATAACATAAGTGGTTGATGCGATAATCAAACAAACAACGGCAATCATAGCAGCGGTTTTAGAATAAAAGCGGTCACCAATGAAATCGGGAACCGTGAACTTACCAAATTTACGTAGGTAAGGTGCTAGTAGCATGGCTAGTAGCACGTAACCGCCGGTCCAGCCCATTAAGTAAGTTGATGCAGCATAACCGCCAGTGGCGATAATACCAGCCATCGAGATAAATGATGCTGCACTCATCCAGTCAGCCGCGGTTGCCATACCGTTAACAACAGGATGTACACCGCCGCCAGCAACATAGAACTCACTAGTCGAACCTGCACGTGCCCACCAAGCAATACCGAAGTATAGAGCGAAAGATAGACCTACAAAAATAATATTAATCGTAAATTGACTCATAGGGCTATTCCTCGTCTACACCATATTGTTTATCTAGTTTATTCATTCGCCATGCATAGAAGAAGATTAAGGCGATAAATACGATAAGAGCCCCTTGTTGTGCAAACCAAAAGCTTATATCAGTACCACCTATTCTAATACCTGACAATAATGGACGTAGCAAGATACCAAAACCATAAGAGACTAAGGCCCAAATGATACGGCTGACTTTAATGAGACGACGATTGGCGCGCCAATAAGCTGATGAATCGTTGTGGTTCTCCATAGGACAACTCCTTTTGCCTAACATAAAAACAAGGTCACTGATTTAAGTCTGACAAGTCATTTTGCTTTAGCGTTTGTCCTACTGCAAAAGGCAGTGTGACATTCATCTACATCTGGCAGTCGTACAATCTGTAGATGAATGACTAAAGCAGAATGATCAATCAGGATAAGTGACCCAAAATTATCAACATATGAGCAATTTTTTTCAATGCTCTAGGGATACATACACCGATGTTAAGTTGCTCGGTGTGACCACCATAAAATTTGCAGGATAAAAATCAATATTAATCGTTTAGATTCAACCCACTCATTATCCATTGATAGAGATGAAAGGGCGTTTTATTAAATTTAGCAGATATAAATAATGATATTCAAGGAGGAGGGTCGGTATGGGCTGACAATCCTCTGTCTTATTATCCATATCTTCTTCCCTACGATATGGCTTCGATACTTAAAAATTTATTCATGCCAATAAGTATTACAAGCACTTTTTATAAACTTATTAGGAATATATACAATATTGACTTAATTAACAATAAATAAATTTTATTTACTTTATGTAACTAAATATTCGTTTCGTAGAAACTTTTACTAACTTATGTTAGTAAAAGCCAGTAAATATCACATGTCTGAGACAATAGCACACTAACACTTTATTTATATTAAGGATTTGCTTTAGCAGTTAGATTAATGGCTAAAATTAAGAAATGGCATTTATTTTAAAAATAACGGTTATATAAATAACTTTTTTATAAGAAATAAGCGTGATATCAATATAGTTCCAATATCATCACTATTAATCAGTCCTAAAAGTTTCTCATAAAATATGAACTATAATAATTTTATTAAATTCGGTATCTTACTCACCAAAAGTTTATAAAGAAACAAAGTCTAAATAATGGATTGAAATAGTTAAATAATCGCCAGTCAGTTAAAATATGCCAACATGATATGGGTGACTTTATTGCCATTTTATGACTTCGGGTCTTAGAGCTGCTAAATAGATAATGAGACAATCAAGTGTCATAAAAAGGTGAGTAGTCACCTCAATCTATAACATATGCTAAAAATATAGTTAGTCAGTGAGGGGAATAGATTATGAACGAAGGCATAGTAGGTTGGTTTAATAGCATCGTAAACTATGGTGTGAGTATCATTTGGGGTAATAATGATTGGTTGATTGCCAGCAATCCATGGTATGGACTGCTGATGTTCGTCTTAATTGGTGCAGGTCTGTATTTTACCGTGGCGACTCGCTTTATTCAGTTTCGTCATTTTGGTCATATGTGGCAGTTATTACGAGTATCAAATCAAGGGCGTAAAGATGGTGGTATCAGCTCATTTGAAGCACTGATGACATCACTTGCAGCGCGAGTAGGTACAGGGAATCTAGCAGGGGTGGCAATTGCCATCTATCTGGGCGGACCGGGTGCCGTGTTTTGGATGTGGATGACAGCGATTGTGGGTATGTCCACCAGCTTTATCGAGTCGACCCTTGCGCAAGCATACAAAGTACCGCATAACGATAATGTCTATCGCGGTGGACCAGCTTACTATATCGAAAAAGGTTTGGGGAAACGCTGGCTTGCAGTATTTTTCTCACTATGCTTGCTGGTAGCTTTTGGTCTGGCGTTCAATGGCGTGCAATCCAACACCATTGCACAGGCGACTAATGAGGCGTTCGGTATTCCAACTTGGATGACTGGCTTGATATTGGTAGTGCTAGTCGCACCAGTAGTATTTGGTGGCTTACGCTCTGTTGCCCGTATTGCGGGTAAAATCGTTCCAGTGATGGCGATTTTATATATTTTGTTAGCACTATATGTCATCTTGACCAATTTCAGCGAATTTCCAGCGGCGATTGCTTTGATTGTAAAGTCAGCATTTGGCTTTGAGCAAGCAGCAGGTGGTGTGATTGGTTATGGTATTGCGCAAGCGATGATAAACGGTATTAAGCGCGGTCTATTTTCAAACGAAGCAGGTATGGGTTCAGCACCTAATGCCGCAGCAACTGCGAAAAGTCATCCTGACCATCCAGCGGTGCAAGGTTTTATGCAAATGCTGGGTGTATTCTTGGACACATTAGTTATCTGTACAGCGACTGCCTCAATTATTATTCTTTCTGGTGTGGTTGATCCTAGCGTCGAGCAAGAAGGTATTCAGTTAACACAGCTAGCACTGTCACAGTATGTAGGTGATATGGGCGTGATTTTCGTCGCGATCGCTATTTTCTTCTTCTCATTCACCTCAATCATCGCTAACTACAGCTATGGTGAGTCCAATCTTGAGTTTATCTCTGGTGAGAAAAACGCCAAAGTAATGATTATGATTTTCCGCTTTATGGTCTTGGGCATGGTCTTTGTCGGCTCTGTTGCGAGCTTACCGGCTATTTGGAACTTTGCGGATTTATCCATGGGTCTGATGGCATTGGTCAACTTGACTGCTATTCTAATCTTGTCACCGGTAGCACTGAGAATATTACGTGACTACGAGCGTCAAATTAAAGAAGGCAAAAGCGCTGATCAAATAAAATTCAATCCTGATGACTTTGTAAAGCTTAAAGATGAAGCCAATCGTGATGCGTGGACAGACTAGGCTGAACTTTTAGCTATATCATCATTTGATATACCAATAAAAAATCGCCCTTTTGAGGGCGATTTTTTATTGCAGCTTATTCTAAATAATAACCATGTAAATCATGGTTTACATGTTTGGATAGTTAGGACCACCGCCGCCTTCTGGCGTTACCCATGTAATGTTCTGTGAAGGGTCTTTAATATCACAAGTTTTACAATGCACGCAGTTTTGCGCATTGATAACAAATTTAGCACCTTCGGCATCCTTTACAATCTCATAAACACCAGCTGGGCAGTACAAACGTGCTGGCTCAGCATATAGTGGTAAGTTAATAGTAACAGGCACCGTTGGATCAGTTAATTTTAAATGTACTGGTTGATCTTCAGCATGGTTGGTGTTTGAGATAAATACTGATGATAATTTATCAAATACCAATTTGCCATCTGGTTTTGCATAGGTTGGCTGATAGGCATGAGCCGCACGCTCTAACTGATCATAATCTTTTTGATTATCATGGATGGTCAATGGCATTTTGCCACCCAGCAGATTTTGCTCTAAAAAGGTAAACGCACCGCCCATCCATTGACCCATACGGTGCATGGCAGGAGCAAAATTACGTGCTTCATAGTTATCTTGATACAACCACGACTCTTTATACATGGTGCTATACGCTTCTACATCATCATGTTGGCGACCGGCTTGCACTGCCTCAAAAATCGCTTCGGCAGCAAGCATGCCTGACTTCATTGACGTATGGGTACCTTTGATTTTGGCAGGGTTTAAGAAACCTGCATCATCACCCGCCAATACGCCACCTGGGAAGGTGAATTTTGGTAATGAGTTTAAACCGCCTTTGGTCAACGCACGAGCGCCATAAGAGAGACGTTTGCCGCCTTCTAACACATTACGAATAAGTGGATGTAGTTTTAGACGCTGCATCTCATCAAACGGGGACATATAGGGATTTGAGTATGATAAATCGATGACCATACCAAAGCTTACTTGGTTGTTTTCATCGAAATATAACCACCAGCCGCCAGATGAGCCAGTGTCCGTCAATGGCCAGCCTGAACCGTGCATCACTACGCCTTCTTCATGCTTCTCAGGCGTCACTTCCCACAGCTCTTTTAGACCGATGCCATAATGCTGCGGGTCTGAGTCTTTATCCAGATCAAAACGGCTGATTAGGCGCTTGCCCAAATGACCACGGCAACCTTCTGAGAAAATGGTGTATTTACCAAGCAGCTCATAACCTGGCTCAAAGCTATGCTTTGCTTCGCCACTGGCAGCCACACCCATGTCACCTGTCAGTACACCTCTGACTGAACCATCGTCATTATATAAGATTTCGTCAGCAGGGAAGCCTGGGAACATCATGACTTCTAGCTCTTCAGCTTGTTGAGCCAACCAACGAACGACGTTGCCCAATGAAACAATATAGTTGCCTTGGTTATGCATGCTGGCAGGAATGACTGAATCCATCAGTTTGGTAGATTTGGTTGCTGAACCCAGCATATAGACGCGGTCTTCAATTGCAGGGACGTTTAGCGGTGCGCCTTTTTCTTTCCAATCTGGAATTAGCTCATCTAAAGCGCGTGTTTCCATAACCGCACCAGATAATGTATGAGCGCCAAACTCCGAGCCTTTTTCGACCACACAAACCATGAATTCATCGTTACCTGCTGCGATAGCCAGCTGGCGTAGACGGATGGCAGCTGAAAGACCGGCAGGCCCACCACCAACGATGATGACATCAAATTCCATTGATTCCCGTTCAACTTCAGGCTCTGCTGCGACAGGTTCGATAGCAGGTTCTGGCGCTTTGTCGACAACGACTGTTCCAGCAACTGGCTCGACGGCTTGCGTATCTACAACGACTGGCGTTTCTTCAGCAGGCACTTCTGGTGTCACCACTGCTGGCTCTGGATTTGCTGTGTCTGTCACGATTGGGGTGTCGATAGTTACAGTATCACCATTAACAACTGGCGCTTGATTGTCTTGCTCTTGCATACCTACTCCTAAACTTGTAGTGGCTTATCTCAGGGCATCATTAGCTTAACAATTGAATAATAAGGCTTGCAGCGCTAACTTTACTCAGACATATGGCTGCCCGATAAAAAGGGTCTTTACGGTATCAGTTGACGACGTTACGATGAAAGTATTTTTAAAAACCTTCAAAACATAACGTAAAATGTGTCGTTAGTACAACGCCCACCAGACTATTTCAAATAAAAAATTGTTACTTATTATAAAAGAAAAGTCCCACAAACACGATACGCATTTCACAACATCAGTGTTAAGGTAAGATTAAGACGGTGGGGGTACAATGACGATATTGTCTCATCATACCCGAAACTAAAATTTATAGTAATAACAGATTTGCCAAACTTTGATTACTACGTAAAGGATTTTACGATGACAGATAATAATAAAGACATCGATGCCATGACTGTAAAAGATGCTAAAGCCTCTAATGACAAGCTGCCTCAGCTAAATAATATAGACAATTTGAGCCAATATTTAAAGTCTGCGGCAGGGACGCGTGAAGGACGTGCCATACCGCCACTAGAAAATTGGCATCCTGAGCAAATTGATGATATGGATTTGGTCATCAAAGCCAATGGCGAGTGGTGGCATGAAGGCGGACACATGACCCGAGAGTCATTAGTCAGTTTATTTGCCACTATCTTATGGAAGGAAGAAAAAGAGGGCGTGACTGAGTATTTTCTGAAGACGCCCGTACAAAAACTGCGTATCCAAGTGGAAGATGCGCCACTATTGATTAATGATGTCGGTATCGTCAATGAAGACACTAATAGTTGGCTCGAATTTACCACGACAACGGGTGATGTCGTTCGCTTAGATGATGAACATCCTATTGTTTTACGTCCTTATGACGTTGTTAATAACTCTTTTAGTAATAATGGCGACGACAATGAAAACAATCGCTCTAGTGGTACGGATGCTGACTATAATAACCACGGCGAAGAAAACCAACAATCATTAGCTGAGGGACAGATACGCCCTTATATGCTGGTCCGAAATGGATTAACGGCACTTATTGGTCGCAATGTATTTTATCATTTAACCGAGATTGGCGAATTGACAGAGCAAGATGGTAAGACCACACTAACGCTGCAAAGTGGCGGTCACGCTTATACATTGTCGATGCCATCCATTTAACGGTTAATAATGAGCTATAATTAGCCGATCATTGCTATTAATCTTGAGCAAAAATTGTTATCTATTTATAGCTCTTTTTATTTATGGGCTAATCGTTGAGAGTAACGTTCGTTAAATTTATTAGTAGGGTCGGTATGACAGTATTTTTATCAAAATGGCGGTAAAATAATATGAAAGTTGCCGCAAGTGCTGTTGCTAATACGGTTAATACTTACTCAATAATTTCTGATAAGAATATCTCTGAAGAAGCGATGGCCAATAGTGTGATAAATAGTCAGAAGATAAATAATAAAGGCATAAAGGTAGATCCAAACCGTAGCGCGCCCATTGGTTTATTTGATTCAGGCATTGGTGGCTTGTCTGTTTATCTACATTTAGCCCAGCAACTACCCAATGAACGTTATATTTATTATGCCGATACCCTGCATGTGCCCTATGGTAATCGCGATAGTGACGATATTAAAACATTAACATTGACGGCAATAGAGTGGCTATACCAGCAAGGCTGCAAACTTATTGTCATTGCCTGTAATAGTGCCTCTGCGCATGCGTTAGAGACAGCAAGGCAGTATTATCCGCAGCTGCCTATTGTGGGTTTGGTACCGGCATTAAAACCTGCAGTATTGGCCAGTAAAAATAGGCATGTTGCGGTATTAGCAACCAAAGCGACCCTAAATGGCACACTACTTAATGATGTCATTGTAAATGTTGCCAGTCCTAGCAGCACCAAAGTGACCAAATACTTTGATCCGCAGCTAGTGCCTTGGGTTGAGTCAGGGATGCCGGAAAATAGTGAGACAGCTCAAAATCTGCGCCAGCAACTACAAGTATTTGCAAAGGATGGGATAGATCAGCTGGTCTTAGGATGTACACATTATCCATTTTTTAAAAATTTTGTGACGCAAGAAATTAAAGCGCAAAAACTGTCGATGCAGGTGGTTGATTCAGGACAGGCAATTGCGGAGCGTGTTAAGCAGTTATTGATAAGTAATCACCTATCTGCAATGCCTCTCAGTAGTTTGGATAAAAATGTGTTAGCGACTGGTTTCACTAGTAAAAATGCTAGACCACCGTTAGTTTTCTATGCGACCAAATACGATACAAGTTTGGATATGCTCTTACCACGCCTACTTGGTAAGCAAACCTCTTTACAGTATTATGCTTACCCTGAGTGTTAGTGTTGCTGGCTAATAGGCTAATATAAGTTTAGCTGTTATAATCCCGCAGTATAATGATGGAATTAGACAAAATGGAATGTATTTTAGCAATATTGTGCTGAAATTAAATTCACTAAAGAGAATATTTTAAGAGTATCTTGTTGTGCTTTTTTGAGAACTTAATTATTGTGACCAGCTAACTAAAATTAGAGGTGATTGTGCCCAACCGTCGCTACCATATTCATGTTGTATGTGCTGATAACGACCAGTTATTGGTATTGGATAGTATTGCGATATTTTTTCAAGGGCGCGCTTTTTTAACCTATGATGTCTCTAGCAAACTGCCCAAAGCTTCGTTATATGGACGTCAATGTATTGATGCCTGCGATTATGTTTTGATGGTCATTAGCGATAGCTATGGCACTGCTCACAATACTGGTGTCAGCCAAATGCATTTGAGCTACCTAAATGCCAAAGCAAAATTAAAACCCTTGTTGATACTGGTTAAAAAACATCATAACGAGGCTAATATCAGTCGGCAACTGCAAGCATTTACCGGTATGGTAACCTCAAAAGAAGGTAAGATTTATTATTATGAAACAGAAATTGACATCGAGCAGTTGCTGATTCAAGCTTACTATAAGATGGTTGGCAGCCATCAGATAGCTGCCGGATGGATAAGAACGACTGAAGAACTCTTGAAGTCTAGCAAGCCTTCAGTATCTGAAGTTTTGGCGGCTACTTTGGCTCATAATAAAATTATTAATCAAGAAAATACGGTCATCTCCAATCAGTCTATGGATGATAATGTCAGCAAGCAAATCGTGTTGACAGACACGTTTGAGATTCAATATAAAGCCCAAGCTTATGAGGGTGGCAATTTGACCGATGTCACAAGATCTATGGTTTTGACGTGGCAAGACCTATTACTCACTCTGATAAAAATGCCGGCTACCTTTTCAAGTTATGGCTTACAAAGCGGGATTAACCGTTTAATCGCCATCCAAGCTGAGATCGATATCAAGCTTGAGATGCCAAATGTCCATGCTGTAGCGCGCTGCCAAATCTCTCAAGATGATATTAATTATCTGCAGCAGCAGTTGGTTGCTGCCAACTGGATACAGCTGACCACCTATGACACAAGAGTCACACAAGATCTTTGGAAACTGACTTTTCATGCAAAAAAAATATTAGTCGATAAAAAATCAGCGACAGAAAGCCCTTCTACGCTCACGTCAACCAGCTAGATACTAGCAGCCTTTATGTTTATCCTCTATCTTTATTCCAAATCTTAAAGTCGCTTACAAAAGCATGTTTTATGAGTATGGTTCTACTTACAGCTACGTTTTGTAATACAAAGTATACGTCGTACTGGTTGTGAATGCCTTTAATACTGGTGATAATAAGTAGAACAAATACATAATAATATCGAACCATTAGGGAGAGTAAATAATGAGTAATTCTAAAAATGATGCTTTAAAAAGTGAGCTAGAGAGCTTAGAAAAAACTATGCATGACGCTAGTCAGTTTCATACACTAGAAGAACAAGTAGCGGATATGAAGCGCCGCGGCATTGATCCTACTAAATCTTATAAGGATTTGGATAGAAAAGAAGAGGATGCCGATTGGGGTGATGCCACATGGAAAGAAAATGGTAAATGGGAACCAAAAACCCCAGCTGATCTAGATGATAAAGCGCGAGAAAACTGGGATGGCGATAATGGCAAACCAAATCCACCACCGATCGTTTAAATCTTAGTATTGCTACATGAGTCACTATATAGACTGTACTAAGTGATAAAAAATGATGGAACCATATAATTAACACTATAAAAAATGCCACGCTATTATTAGCGTGGCATTTTTTATAGTGTTAATGGGTGCAAATACAAAGACTATAAGCCTTCATCAACACGTACCAACTTTATGGCACCATCAGCACCCGTTACGCGGCGATAGCGTGTTGTACCTGAGTTGGATGGGCTGATAGCAGTAGGCTGGGAGTAACTATTAGGTGTAGTCGTTTGTTGTTGAATCAATTGTCCCATGCGATCAGCAGAGGCTGGATTTAAAGGACGACTGTTTGTGGGCTGTCCATATTGGTTACCATATGAATGACTAGGAACGGTATTACCAACGATGGCACGATAGAATTTCTGCCCTGCACGCCCATCAGCCGGAAAAATGCCACGGCTAGACTGGTATTGCTGAATAGCAGTACGAGTATTATCACCGATGATGCCATCGACTGCGCCAATATCATATCCTGCATTCAATAGCGCTTGTTGAATCGCTCTGGATTCTTGGCGGCCAATACCAGGATCGTCAGTTGGCCAAGCCGTGATAAAGTCGGTTTTACTGCTGTTCTCGCGAGTAATCAGATCTGATAAATGAGCAATTGCCAGTGCATAGCTTTCTGAAGCGTTATAAGAATAAAAAGTATCGAAGTTTTTACCGACTAAAAATGCTGGACCGTCAAGACCTGCTGGTAATAATAATCCAGCACTACTCAAGTCCGAAGGGAGTGGACTACCGTTAGCTAATGTCAGCCCTTGATTGCGCCAATGGCTCATTGACTTTTTATCTTTACGATTGGACGCTGCCCAAAATCCACTTGGCAGTTTCACTTCATAACCCCATGCTTCGCCTGAACGATAGCCGCGCTTATCTAAGAAGTTTGCCGTAGAGGCGAGTGCATCAGGAACGCTATTGACCAAGTCGCGGCGACCATCGCCATCGAAGTCGACTGCCAACTCTAAAAAGGTACTAGGCATAAATTGCGTCTGACCAAATGCACCTGCCCATGAGCCTGTCATGTCACTTGGTGCAATATCACCGTTTTGCACGATTTTTAAGGCATTGGCATATTCGCCTTGAAAGTAGCTTTGACGACGATCAAAGCAAGATAAGGTTGCTAAAGATTCAAACAAAGGTTTTTTGCCTAATGTCTGCCCAAAGTTAGATTCTACGCCCCAAACGCCCAATACGTGCTCGGCTTTGACACCATAACGCGATTCAATTTTACGCAACGTATCTGCCCATTGACGTTTGGCACGGATACCATCTTCTACTCGTTCAGTATCAACGAGCGAAGATAAATAATCCCAGACGTCTTTTTGAAATTCAGGCTGATAGTTGAGCGACTGAATCACACTTGGGTCAGGCTGCGATGGGCGATAGTTATTAAAAGTATAGCTATCGACGCCACGAAATTTGCTAGAGTTTTTTAGTCCATCTAGACACTGCTGAAACTGAGCATTAGACAAGTTCGGTGCGTCTGGCTTGGCAGCTTGAGCGGTGCTAGCAAGACTTAAGCCAATCGCTACCGTCAATAAAGATAAAGTGGACAAATGAGTCAAGCGCATAAAAATATCCTATAAACGTCAAAGTAGCTGTTAAAAAATAGTTATTAGAAAGTAGCTATTAGAAAGTAAAGCAAAGCGATTAAAATCCGATTTTACTTAGAGTAACCAATCTCAATAGTAAAGAAAAGGTATCGCAGCACTCAGTTACTATAAGCTGACGTTGGCGTGAGGTTAGGAGAGGGTTTTAGAAAATATAGCGCTACACGATTTTAGAAAAGTATCTGATTTTAATGTGGTAAAGTAGTTTTACAGCCGTTTTATACAACTATTTTGCCACAACCCTATCCAACTCATCAATAAAATCATGAATGCGCTCTGCATTCTTACCCAAATCGCTACCGCCAACCCGCGATTTACTGCGTATATCGACCAGACGCTCGTTACCATTATCCGTGACACGTATGACGATGTCATCTTTAAAACCAAACCACGCCGTAGTATCTGTTGCTTCAATAATACTTTGGTTAGCATCAGTATTTACTAATTCCCAGCCCAAATTTTTGGCTGTTTTTTCAACAGCACTTACTAATTCAGCTCTTGATTCTGAGTAGATAAGTGTTTTTAGTTCCGGATAGCCTTGACGTTGTTGCTCGGCAGTTGCTTCACCAGCATAGGCGACTGGATTAGGTGCGTCAGCGCGTAGTGGGGCGATAGCGACAAAATCAGGTGGGTTGATTAAATCAGTTGAAATATCATGAATGGGCGGTACACTTTTGCCCTTACTCAGCATACTAAGTGGCAATCCGATAGCAATTGCAGATAACGCAACGGTGATCGCCGCGCTAGCAACCGTTAGCGTATTTCGTTTGAATATAACTTGTAATACGAGCAACACAAGCGCTGCAATAGCGGTAAATATTCCATATTTGAATCCTATGAACACCGTACCTAATTCAATAATGTCATATTTATAAAGAGGCCCTGTCAATACGACTAATAAGAAAGCAATGAGACTCACGAAATTCACTAAAGTTTTCATTGGATTTCTCGCTTATCGTTTATTTAACAACCAAACATGCTCTGTCACTGCCATCTCAGGTGCGGCGTTCAAAGTCGATGGCTCTCCCTCCAGCTCATGAATTTGATAGTCAGCACCGTAGTACTGCTGAATTTGCTCATGACTGATTGAAAAGGGCGGTCCTGCTCGCTCATCTTGGTCATAATTGAGTGTCAGTAATAGCTGAGGAGTATTTTGACTGAGGTTGCGTACTTGCTGGCTATATTGGAGGCTCAATTCTGGTGGCATGGCAATCAATGCTGCTCGATCGTAGACGGCATCAACGTGACCGGTATCATCAGAACTCAGTGTAAAAATATCAGCAACCCATAACGATAGTGTTTGCCCTGACAGATTTCCTTGATAGCATTTTATGTTTGGATGATTACTGTGCACTTTTACAGTGTACGAGATATCGTTCTCAATAAAAAATTCCTGTACCGCTGACTCAACCAATTCAACGCCAATCACATCAAAACCTTGATTGGCTAGCCAAATCATATCGATAGATTTACCACACAAAGGGACAAAAACGCGGCTACCGGTCGGCAACTTTAACGCTGAAAAATACTTTATTAATAGAGGATTAACTTCAGATTGATGAAAGCCGATACGTTTTTCTTGCCAACGTGCTTGCCAAAATTCAGGATTCATAGCTTTAGCCTTTTGTTATAAGGGTTTCTTTGACTCATGATCACAACGTGTTGCTCAATATTAACAAAGGCAATGTTATTAAATCCAATACTATCAAAGATATTAAAAAGCCAAACACTGATAGTAAGCGTTTGGCTTTTATGATATTCAAAGCTCAGCATTGAGCTCAAAAAATCTGCACTCAGCAAATAGGTGTTTAGCTCACCATATACTGGCTAAATTCTTTACGCAGTTTGGCAAGTTTTGGCGGTATGGCAAAGTTACAATAAGCCTGTCCTGGATTACGATTAAAAAAGTCTTGATGTGTGTCCTCGGCTTTATAAAATTCTAGAGCAGGATGTACTTCGGTGACCACATTGATATCCATGTCACGTAGCTTATTTATGGTGCGGTCAACAGTGGGCTTTTGCGCTTCTTCAGTATAGAACACCACGCTGCGATACTGGCTGCCTA
>NZ_DATIRM010000240.1:0-2662 GCF_035469765.1 Psychrobacter sp. | reverse complement strand
GGTAATCAAGGATTTTTACTTGTGGGTCTGCGTATTTAAGATAGCGTTTTAGCTGTCCGCTTAGATTGGCGGTAAACTGCGGCACACTCATGCCACTGGCTTTAATGCGTCCTATAAGCGGAAATTGCACAAAGCCCTGCTGATCGACAGGGTAACCGCTTGCACCAGCTGCTGCCATGTCAGGATAACCGACTAAGACAATGCTTAAAATGTCGCCTTGGGCAATTCGATAATCTACTCGTCTAGAGTCTTTGATCAAACGAGCTAAGTTACTACTAGGTTGGGAAATTGCTTGCTTAGGAGGTAATGTTGCTAGACTGAGCGGCTGCACGTTGAACTGTATGCCGTTATCTGCTGTAAACGCACCGCTAGGGGGTAAGTCGCCAGCCTGCAGTCCTGAATTTATGCTCGTACACCCTGAGGTGAACCCAACCAGTAATGTGCAAATGACAGTCATACACAATGATTGCTGAATTTTCGAAAGAATCATGATTGAATTTCACCCTAAATAACAGTGCGGAAAAACGCGACGAACAATTAAACTTACTTTTTTTGAAAACAAAAAATCAGCATTCTAACACATTAAGTCATCCGATGAGCATGGATGTAAATATTTAATGAATAATTACTGTTATTTATGAATTCATTATTTTATAGCTCTCCGCATATCCCTATTTTTTCTGAAAACTATTGAAACATCCATAAAAAAAGCTTCCAAGTAATTGGAAGCTTTTTTATTACTAAATATGGTGGGCCCAGTAGGACTTGAACCTACGACCAAAGGATTATGAGTCCTCTGCTCTAACCAACTGAGCTATGGGCCCTTTAGACGCACAATGATACCTGATTTTTATATATTTTCAAGTAAAACTTAGCAAGAAGGGCATACTATTTGATTAATTCTCGCTAATTACCACCAGCCAGCGTCAAACTGCGCCCACCATCTACGGTTATTGTCTCGCCTGTCACATAACTGGCTTGCACCAAATAGAGTACGCTATGTGCAATATCAGCAGGTATACCTATTCGTTGCATAGGAATGGAGCTTATAATCTTACTTTGCTGTTGGCTATCAAGTGCTTGATCGCTATCCGCATCAGGTAAAATATTGACCCCAGGCGCGACCCCATTAACACGTACCTCAGGCGCCATATCCAGCGCCAAAGACTGCACCATCATCCGATGCGCCGCCTTTGCCATATTGTAGACCGTATAATTGGCAAAAGGCTTATCATGCGCATGAATATCAAGCAGACTAATAATACAGCCTTGCTGACTTTTTAGATAAGGATATAGCGCTTGACTCAATAATAAAGGCGCTTTTGCATTGGTCAAGAGCAGCTCATCCCATTGGTCATAATTAATGCTGCCAAGGGGAGTAGGGTAAAAGCGAGAAGCATTATGTACCAGTACGTCTAGTTGCCCAAATGCCTGCATGATAGTTTGGGTCAGGTGCTTGAGAGTGTCTCTCTGATTCACCACTGCCAAATCTGCAATAATAACCACAGCACTATGAGCCCAAGTATCATTAAGCTCGTCAGCGAGGGCATGTGCCTCTTGCTCACTATGATGACAATGGATAATGACGCGATAGCCTTGCCGATGAGCAGCACGAACAATCGCAGCACCAATACGCTTAGCACTACCTGTGACAAGCATGACCGGCGCAGGTGTCGTCATAGGCTGAGTAGTTGTGAGTTTTTGAGTCATAGTATAGTTTTAATCAGGATATGGTTGTAAGTTTTCAAAAAGTGTTTAAGCTTTTTTTAGTCAGGCAGTTTGCGTTTGTAAATGCTCAATCCTACATTGACGCAAGGCTTCTCCAATTGCTGGACCTTTTAGGTTTTGGTCAATATCATTCATACCAATAGCATGGAAGCTATTCAATGCCAACATCATTTGTCGATGTTGTAGCGCTAGCTGCATGACTTGGCTGGTGACCAAGAGCTGCGAGAGTTTGTCAGGTGCTTTATGGGCACTACAAGCTTGAATAAGATCGATTTTATCAGCTGCCGTGAGATGGTTGACGGTGCTTAATTTTTCGATTTGTTGAATGAATAAACTGGCAAACTGGGTTTGTGCTTTTGGCACTTTAGCCATGTTGCCAATATCATTAATACCTTTACAAGCTATTGCCACATCAGGGGTTTCTAACTCACTAGATTTGGAATTAAATAGAGACGACTGAAGGCTGGTCATCAATAGTGCCCAACGCTGCGATAAGTTGAGCTGCATTTGACCAGAAAAATACAGCGCTGTCTGTACCGTTTCTCGTATCTGCCCAGCATTCCAAGCCTGATGTAGTGGCATAAACTGTTCTGTGAGTGCACCGATGTCAAATAGCTGCTGCCAGTATACCTGAGGGGACAGTTGCATCATTGCTCGGCTTGACTCTTGCCAAATACGCTCGCTACTTAAATGAGCAAGCTCTCCTGAAGCAACCAACTTACGCATCAGGGCTAATGTATCATCAGCAATGGTAAAGCCCAAATCATAATAGCGGCTATAAAATCGCGCCGTTCTCAGCACCCGTAAAGGGTCTTCACTAAAGGCACTCGATACATGACGCAAAGTCTTGTCTTTTATGTCGCCCAATCCACCATAATAATCGATGACTTCATTACTTATCGGCGTATCATCGATTAGGCTAGTGACTTCTATA
>NZ_DATIRM010000239.1:0-1715 GCF_035469765.1 Psychrobacter sp. | reverse complement strand
CCTTAAAAACGCTATGGTACTGCTGGTATAAATTTTTTGCAGCCTCTGTCTGCGTAGGCACAGCAAGCAAGAAAAATTGATATCAGCAGTACGTTATGTATCGATATTGCTTTTCCCTGATTATATAACTCATAGATTTTTAAATAGTAGGAATAAGAGCCAAAAAAAAGGTGGCTTTACGTATACGTAAAGCCACCTTTTTTATTGATAAAGCTATCTGATATGAGACGCGTTAAACTTCACGTTTCTTTTCTAGAAACAGCATATCAATCACAATCATTGTCACACCGATACAGATACCAATATCAGCAATATTAAAGATAGGATAATGCCAAACATCAGCATAATGCACATGGATAAAATCGATGACATGACCATGTAATAAGCGATCGATTAAATTACCTACGGCACCGCCTAATACTAAGGCTAACCCTAGTGATAACAGCTTAGCTTGTCGAGGCGCTTTAGCTAGATAGCCTATCAAGAACAGCGACATCAATAGCGCCAGTCCTGCAAAAAACCACTTTTGCCAACCGCCAGCATCTGCCAAAAAGCTAAAAGCCGCGCCGTAGTTGTAGGCAAGTGTCCAATTTAGAAACGGCTCGATGACAGGCACAGGTTCAAGAAAAGTCAGATTGGTTTCAGCCAACCATTTTGTCCACTGATCAAAAATAACCACGACCAGTGACAACAGATACCAGTTAAGCGCAAGGCGACCATTAGCTACCATCTTTGGTGTCTTATTCAAGCGACTTTTAGGTGTCGATGAGCTACCCGTAGTTGCATGAGCCGGTTTAGGTGAATTATCGACTTCGATAGACGGCTGTTTATCATCCGGTAAGTTCGTGGGATTAGGCGTTAAATTAGGCATAGTGGCGCACCTCGCCGTCACCGCTGACGTTAGTTGCACAGCGAGCACATAATTCTGAATGTGTGCTATCTGTGCCAATGTCATCACGGATATGCCAGCAGCGCACGCACTTGGTACCGGTTGCAGCATTTACTTCGACGACTAAATCTGCCGCTGAACTATTACTGTCCGCTTGTTCATCTGTGCTTGCTACATTAGCAGGGGCAGAACTCAAAGGTTTTAAAGTTGCGCTACTGGTAATGAGTACAAAACGCAGCTCTTCACCAAGCTTAGCTAGGCTTTCATGCATAGCGCCATCAGCATATAGATTGACGTCAGCGGATAAGTTGGCATTGATGATTTTTTCGCCACGTGCCGTTTCGATATGTTTATTAACCATATCTTTTGCGAGCATGATACGTTGCCAGTCATCGTTACTGATGGCGCTCAGCTCAAACTCTGGGAAGGTATACCATTCCTCAGTAAACACATAGCTATCAGCACCATGTAATACTTCCCATGCTTCTTGCGCGGTAAAGGATAAAATCGGTGTAATCCAACGAATAAGTGCATGAGCAATATGATAAATAGCCGTTTGCGCAGAGCGGCGCGGCTGACCATCGGTTTGGGTGGTGTACTGGCGGTCTTTGATAATATCTAAATAGAAGCTACCCAAGTCTTGCGAGCAGAAGGCGGTGATATGTTGCGTGACTTGGTGAAAGTCCATCGCATCATAAGCATTGATGATTTGTGCTTGTACTGTTTGTGCACGCTCAATGATAAATTTATCAAGGCTCACCAATTCGTTGATATCCACGCTATTGGTAGTAGGATCAAAATCATCAGTATTGGCAAGCAAGAAGCG
>NZ_DATIRM010000238.1:0-12826 GCF_035469765.1 Psychrobacter sp. | reverse complement strand
TACTTGTTTTAGGTCGCTATCACAGTTTTTGTCGACATCAGGGTATTGCACCTTAACGACCACCTTTTGTCCCGATAGCAAAACCGCTCGATGCACTTGTCCGATAGAAGCCGCCGCAAAAGGTATTTCTTCAAATTCAGTAAATAACTCATTAATAGGGGCTTGAAGCTCACGTTCAACTTGTGCTTGTATCTGCGCATATGGCATTGCCGGCGCATCTTTTTGCAGCTTCTCTAGTGCCGTTGCTACTTCAGGCGGAAACACATCTTTGTATTGCGAGGCGATTTGCCCCACCTTCATCACTGCACCTTTCATCTCACCAAGGGTTTCAGCAATTTGAATACCAACATCTTGCATCAATTCTGATCGCGCTTGTAGGCGTTTTTCTTCGTCGCTTGACAAATGCTTTAGTGAGTTTTTAGCTGCTTTTCCAGCAATACTTGCTGTCATACCAGCAAGTTTCATAAAGCGTGTTCCGGACGATTTTGCCATGCCTATCACCATATAGTGGGGTATTTAGTGGGTTGTTTTCTAAACTCTAATATTATTGTTTTAATCAAATAAATGCTGTTTAACTACTGTGTTAAAAATACCGTCATTACTTTTTTTATAATACCTTTATGAGGTTTCTATTCAGTATGACTCATATGATACCAATTATGATACCAATGCCAGAAACTACTTATCTCACAAAGCTACTTATTTAAGGTTAGTGCATAAGTATGGGTCAGCCAATAATCCAACGCCATATGATAGCCCAAATGTCCTAGACCAGAAATTACACCGACTGCCACATCACATAAGTAAGAGTGCTCTCGAAACGACTCGCGTGCGTGAACATTCGATAAATGTACTTCGATAAATGGTTTTTGGGTAGCAAGTAGCGCATCGCGTATCGCAACAGACGTATGAGTAAAGGCAGCAGGATTGATGATTATGGCATCGATTTGCGCACTTGCCTCTGCTAATAGACCATAATGCTGAATATCATCGACCAGCTTGCCTTCGTGATTGGATTGTATACAAATCAGCTCAATACCATGGACTGCAGCGCGTTCGGTTAACGCATTTTCAATATCGGCAAGGGTTGTGTGACCATAGATATCAGGCTCACGCTTGCCAAGTAGATTTAGATTTACACCATTAATCAGTAATAGTTTATGGGTAAGGGTTTTATTTGAGTTCTGCTGAGCGGTATTGATGGGCGCTGCTGATTCAGAGGAAGCGGTCATAATGGTCTCTATAGTGGATAGACAGTAAGCGTTTTATCAGTTTTTGATTCATACAAGCGTACTATAATAAGAGATTTTAGGAAATAGAGCGCTTACTATTCCTTTATCATAACAGCTTGTCAGCTGAGTTATAAAAAATAAGCGGTAAAAGTAGTTTAGACGATAAAAATCATATTAAAAGTCTTTGTGTTGCTAAAAACCCGTGTTATGATATTTTTCACACAACAAATATTACATGTTTGTTGCTATCTCTGGTTTTGATGATATGAATGCCATTTTAGCTTTTATATCACACCCTATCAGAGGTGCTATAGGTTAAGTCATAAAGGTCAATTTAATGCTTTTATGTTGCCAATAGTATACAGAGTAGTCACTCTTAAATTTTGATTTCATAATCTTAGTATCCGTTTATATGCAATGATGCAAAGGAATTTGGGACTAAGCAAACTTTTTAGGAAGTAATATTATGTCAGCTCGCGAGCAAGGTATCGTTAAGTGGTTTAATGACTCAAAAGGCTTTGGTTTCATTCAACGTGATAGCGGAGAAGATATTTTTGTGCATTTCCGCGCGATTCAAGGTGATGGTTATCGCTCTCTAAAAGACGGCGAAAAAGTTGAGTTCAGTGTGGTAGACGGTGATAAAGGTCTACAAGCTGAGGAAGTCAGAAAAGTAGAAGAGTAATCGCGACAGTCATTCTTATAGTTTAGCTATAATGTCTGTACAAACTACTGATATACTACTGAGCCAAGCCCGTCCTGTCTTACTTATGTTGATTTTAACGCAGCATATTTAGTAAGCATTGACATGGGGCTTGGCTTTTTTATGCTGATCAGTTTTATAGGGTTTCGGCTGCTGGTTGATAGATAAAATAAAGCGTTCATAAACCCTGCCGTTTCTTACTTATCTGTAGTCTTATCATTGATAAATGATACACAAGCGATTTATACAAAAGGATATTTTTTTGAGTAACTTTACGACGTTTACGGATTTGCCACTTTCAGCAGCGACCTTGCGTGCAGTAAGTGACTTAGGTTTTACTGAATTGACGCCGATTCAAGCAAAAATACTGCCGCATACCTTGGCGAATCAAGATGCAATCGGACAGGCACAGACGGGTACTGGCAAGACGGCTACATTTCTATTGACCATTATGGAGGCTTTACTTAAGCGTCCCTTTGCTGCTGATGAAGAACGTCATTTAGGTGAGCCACGTGCCATCGTTATGGCACCAACCCGTGAGCTTGCTCAGCAAATATTTGATGACTGTATCGCCTTGACCAAATACACCTCTTTGCATAGCGTCTGTATTATGGGTGGTACCAATTATGAAACGCAGCAGCATGAGCTTGAGCGTCAATATGTCGATATCTTGATTGCCACACCTGGTCGCCTGATTGATTTGATGCATAAAGGTATGGTCTATTTAGATCGCGTAGAAGTATTGGTATTAGATGAAGCGGATCGCATGCTCGATATGGGTTTTATCCCTGACATCAAGCGTTTGGTCAGTCGTATGCCGCCCAATACTGATCGTCAAAGCTTACTCTTTTCAGCTACCTTTAACCAAGATGTAATGGGTCTGGCGTATCGCTGGTTACATGAGCCAGAGTTTGTTGAGATTGAGCCTGAGCATAAAACCAGTGAGCTGGTAGACCAGCATTTTTATCTCTTAACAGAAGATCAAAAATTAGAAGCGGTCGAACGTATCATCACTAATAGCGAAGTAGAGAAGGTCATTATTTTTGCCAACCGTAAAGACCAAGTAAAGCGTCTGTATCATAAGCTGCGTCAGGGACACAAAATCGTCATGTTATCAGGCGATGTGATTCAGCAAAAGCGCGAAAAATATTTACAGCGCTTTAAAGATGGTCATGCTTCTGTTTTGGTCGCGACTGATGTGGCAGGACGCGGTATTCATGTTGATGATGTCAGCCATGTGATTAATTATACCTTGCCAGATCAGCCAGATGATTATGTACACCGCATTGGTCGTACTGGACGCGCTGGGCAAACCGGTATTAGTATTAGCTTTGTGAGTGAAGATGATGCCTTTAATATACCGGCATTAGAGAAGCATTTGGATACTAAGTTTAAGCTTGAGCAGTGGCAGCCTTAATAAGCTAACGTTTAGAATCTAGGTAAGATTTTATTAATTAAGCTCTAAAGTGGTTAAACAGTAAAAAAGCCCTTAATAATTTATTAAGGGCTTTTTTATACATCTGTTTTGATATGATATCAATTTGAAATCATATCAAACAGCAAATTGTTAGTGCTGATGCTCCATGTCTGCTGAGTCATCATTCATATCGTGGTGAGTGGTATTATCCGTATCAGTCATCATCATAGTGTGCTCACCATCCACCATGCCCATGCTATGACCACCACCATGGTCGCCATGCATACTGGACATGGCGATAGGAATAAAGACCACAGCTAGACCAGATAATACCATCACAGCACCATTGAGCTGTCTTAAGCGAAAACGCCCAATTTTATCCCGTAACCAACCAACGGTCTCGTGAGTAGCGACCAACATCGGTACAGTTCCTAAGCCAAAAACGAACATCAAAGCAGCACCGCTAAGAGGGTTGTGCGCGACCACAGCGATCAGTAGAGCGCCATAGACCAAACCACAAGGCAAGAATCCCCATAGAAGACCAGCAGACAATGCCCGCGGAAAGGTATTAAGTGGAAATACTTTTTGACGAATAGGGCTTAGGTACTGCCAAAAGCGCATACCGAAACGCTCAAGCTTGTTTAGAAACGGTGCACCCAGCATGGTCACGCCGACAAACACCAATACCAAACCAAGCAAAATACGCGGTGTACTATTGCCTTGCATCAATGGCTGTAATACAGCTGTGCCTATCAGTCCTGCAACCAAACCCAAAAATGCATAGCTGGTCAGGCGACCGAAATGATAGGTCGCTACCAATGCACGGCGCTTGGCAGGGCTGACATCTTTCATTGACAAACCAAAGGCAGTCACTAAGCCACCACACATACCTAAACAATGCGGTGAACCAAAAAAACCCATTAATAATGCCGCAACGAGTAAAGCTGTGGTCATGGGGAGACGCTCCTAAAAACGGTAAAAGGTGTACCGACTTATCAGTCTTAAATGCAGAAAAATAAGCAGGTAACGCATTGGTAAGTTAGCTGAAAAGCTATGTTTTTGAGTGCTTATCTGTATCAGAGAGAGGAGTTGCAGCGCTATCTACCTTACTGTCCGCATCACCTATCTGATGAGACGCTTTTTCAATCGAAACAAGGTCACTGTTATCATTTGCTTTTTGATTAGGGTCAACAGGCTCCTGAGCCTGTATCACTTGTCTACGCTCTTGACGATCATCTAAGATAATACGCTGGGAGGCGTTATCCAAATCTTCGAATTGATTGGATTTTACCGCATAACGTACTGCCCAGATCGCGACCACAAACAGCATGAGACTTAATGGAATTAATAAAAATATACTGAGCATGGCACCTCTCTTTAATCGCAGTTTCTTTGACTATTATACACCGGTTGTCAGAGTGATGGATGACCTGTGAGGATAAAATGCAAAGAGTAGATACAGATACCAGAATATTTGCCAAAATGTGCTCATAAATCCTAGTCATCAGCCGTTTTGGCTACCTTGCCTCTTGGGGTCAATAGCTGCTGCGACGTTACTTCTTTAGCTTGGCGGCAATTTTCTTGAGGGCGTATTACATCGCGTAGGTAGGCAGCAACCTCATAAACCGCGCGCCGAGAATGGCTTAAATTTTGTGCCGGTTCCCTCCAGTCACGTCTGACAGGTAAAGGGGCGTTGATTGCTGTGCTGTTGATACCGTTTAACGCAAACTGTCTGCGAGCACGCGCCATATGGTAGCTGTCAGTAATGAGATAAACATGATTTAGAGGGATACGTTTTGCAGTAAAACGGGCATTCTCGCAAGTATTCATACTGGCATTTTCGCTGATTAACCCATCCATACCATGCTCAATCAGCCATTGACCAAGCCAAGGCGCCTCAGCACCGCTGAGTACAATGGGCAAAGGCAGGTCATGGTAAGCTGTAGCGGCAGTACGTGCACGATTAATGCTATAGCGATTGAGGATAATTTGGTTATTATTATCATTGGTCAGACCGCCACCCAATACCAAATAAGCGGTAGGAGGAGAGCTCATTACCGCAGGTGGCATTTTTGGCAGCGGCAGAAGAGCCAATATATAGACCACCGTTTGAGAAAATAGCGGCGTGAATAAACTGATGAGGACTAAAATAACTGTCGTTGCACCTAGCAAAAACGTGGCATTAATAATACGAAACAGCTTAAGCATACGCTCAGCTGAACGTAAATAATGTCGCCATAGGCGATTAGACCATGATTGCTTAGACCACATGCTCATCGTATCCGATGGAACCATCGGCATTTACCCACACCGGCTCGCGCGACAATTGAATGGCAAACTTCTCATAGATAGTATCTACAATATACTTTTGGGCAGCTGCAACATCCTGTTTGGTAGCAATATATGGCGCATGATTGGTCAATACCAGCGCTTGCTGCTGATGGGTAACAATAGGATCTATACCGCCGCCTTTTAGACCAGCTTGTTCAATCAGCCAGCCAGCTGCCACTTTAGTCATCGCGTCAGGCATTGGGTAGCCAACAATAGCGGGATAAGACGATTGCAGCTCGGTAAATTGTGCTTGAGGGATAATAGGATTTTGAAAAAAGCTGCCACAATTTGGTAATTGCTTAGGATCAGGCAGCTTTTGCTGACGAATCTCAATAATAGCGTGCATCACATCAGCGGGCGTCGGCTTGGTGCGACCTTGCTGAGTCGCATAGCCCTGTGCGACTGTCTGTACATCACCATAGCTTGCCAGTACTTTTGTCGCATCAGTATGTAGTCTAAAACCCACACGGCTGATTAGCCATGTATTCGGCTGACGTTTAAACATACTATCACGATAGCCAAACTTGCAGTCGACTGCGGTCAAATCATGCCACGTTTGGCTTGGTAGATGATAAGCACGTACAGACTGCAAGCAGTCCTCTAGTTGGACGCCATAAGCACCGATATTTTGTATGGGAGCGGCACCAGTAAGACCAGGTATTAGAGCAAGGTTTTCAAGACCATACCAGCCTTGATTGACCGTATATACCACCAAGTCGTGCCAGTTTTCACCTGCCATTACCTCGATATCGACATAAGAATCTGTCTGCGCTGTCACCTGTATACCACGCATTTGTGGTCGCAAGACAATCGCATTGAGCTTTGCTGGCAATAGCACATTGCTACCGCCGGATAAGACAAATAATGGCTGGCTATGCTGAATGTCTTGCTCATAATGTGCCATAAACTCATCAAGTTGCATCTCATCCGTTAAGCTAACCACAGAGTCAGCCATACACACCAAAGCCATGGTGTTACTATGAGACAAATCTGCTGTCTGACGGTGTGATAAGTCCGCTACATCATCGTTCGGTAGAGTAAGTGAGGCACTGGGATTAGAGCGTAAAGCTGAATTCATAACACATAGCCTATGGTGCAAATAAACAAAAATTCATACGATGTTTATTATAAAGGATGCGGCCTATAAAGGTAGCAGAAATATGGCGCTTTATGACCAAGATATCTTCATCACTAGGATATCTTCCAGCTTTCAATCCAAGCTTGGGCACTTGATTCGATACGTTCAATCACTTCTTCAAAGGCATCGCTATCACCGCTATATGGGTCTGGCACATCATCACCGCCGTAAGTGGGATCTTCCTCACTAAATAAAGCCAATTTGGCTAACTTTGTATCGGTATCTGTTATACCCTCTTTAATAGACTGTAGGTCTGCTAAATTTTGTGTATCCATCGCTAGGATTAAATCAAAATTGCGGAAGTCATCAGCACTGATTTGGCGTGCCACCAATTTACTGATGTTATAACCGTGGGCTTTGGCATGACGCTGTGCTCGCTCGTCAGGTGCATGGCCAATATGCCAATCCCCAGTGCCTGCCGAATCTACCTTCATCGACAGCCCTGCAATCGCTGCTTGCTGACGAAAAATCTCTTCAGCAGTTGGTGAACGGCAGATATTCCCCAAACAGACCAATAATACAGATGACGGAGTAGATGCTTTAATTGGCATATGATGACCTTTTGTCGCAATAAAAAAACATGCTATCAAAATCAACATTAGAGACGTGATTTATAAGCATGCTATAGAGTAAGTTAATGGGTGATAGCGTAACGGTTAATACCTTGAATTTCAAGGGCAGAGGGTAAACAGTAGGGTCAGCAGTTCATGCATACCTGTTAATCCTATTGCTATTTAAGATGATGTGCTGCTATTGCAGGTATTACCAACAGATTTAGTCTTGATTGCTTTTAAAGCGATGTAAATCGCGGCGCTCTTTTTTATTGGGTTTGTTGTCTGGTCGGGCAAGGTTGGCAAGTTTACGCTGCTCAGCATAATACGCGCGGCGCTCCTCACTTTCTTCAGTCTCTGAATATAATACTTCAGCGGCAGTTGCGTTGCCGCGTTGTGCTGTTAAGGCTTCAACAATGACTGTCTTTTCGGTCATGGCAGTGGCTGAGCCTTGACGAATCTGCAATTCATCGCCAACAGTAATCTCTTTACTGGTCTTTACGCGGCTACCTGCATAATGTACGCGCCCGCTTTCGATGGCTTCTTTGGCAAGAGTACGAGTGCGATAAAAGCGCGCGGTCCATAACCATTTATCGAGACGCATACGCACAGCATCAGGCTTGCTATGACTGGGCTGATTATGGTTTTTATTGTGTTTACTCATCAAAACCTCATGGATATCAATAACGTAAAATAATAATGGTGGTATTTTTATTAATTAAAAGAGCGGTAAGCGATTAACAGCTCAGAATATGTAGTTCACATCGTTTTTGTCATTGAAGTTATTGACACCACTGTTTTTCACAAGGTATACCATCATTATTGCCATCCATCTTCGTATTAGAGCAGTTCTGTAAAAAGTAAGTGGCTTCTGCGCAGGATGTCATTTGTGAGCAATGTTTTCTACTATCACATGAAAAGCTGGCTGCTACTGGTTGTAAATTTACTTCTGAATTTAAAGTTGGGCTTATTGATACTGCTGAATTTGGATCTGAATCAACATACGTTGGTGATATATCATCAAAGTCAGTAGGGGTAAGGACAGAATCAGTAGAATTATCAGTTATATTGTCTGTCGCAATAGCAGTCGTGGAGTCACTCATAGAATGATTGGGTTGAAGGAGTTTGTAGCCTACAAGTGCCAGAGTAAGCAACACTAAAGCCATTACTATCTTTTTCATAAGGTTTTATCACCTATCAATAAACGTCGCAAGCGTACAATAACTCTAAATTAATCAGCATTGCAACTTAACAAAGACCGATGGCAGTTCCTTAATTAAAAAACTGCCGTTGATGGACTGATAGTCGACGTCTATTTTTATTTCAAAAACAACTGATAGCCAATATTGTCATTAAGCATGGTGCAGTCATATCCAATATCCAGCAAGGCATCTTGTAGCTGGCGAGAGTTGCCCTCAGAAGCTTGTAAACCGACCAATACTCGACCTTCAGCAGCGCCATGATTGCGATAATGGAACAAGGTAATATTAAAATCGTCACCCAATTTTTCTAAAAAGGTCAATAAAGCACCTGGACGCTCTGGGAAAGTGACTTGTAATAACTGCTCGTTTTCGACATGCGCATGACCACCAATCAAATGACGGATATGTGATTTGGCAATATCGTCATCGGTCAAGTCGTGTGCTGTATAGCCATCAGCTGCCAATTGCGTACGGATAGTTTGACGCTCTTTATCGCCTTCTTTTAATGCAATACCGACGAAGATTGCCGCAGGTTCCATAGAGTCAGGTGATTTTTTACTATCAGCGCGGTAATTGAACTCAGTGATATTACGACCGTGCAGACTACGGCAGAAGTTTAAGAAAGCGCCAGTCTGCTCAGGGATCGTCACGCCAAATATGGCTTCTTTTTTCTCACCAATCTCAGTACGTTCAGCGATATAGCGCAAACGGTCAAAGTTCATATTGGCACCGCAGATAATGCCAACGCAGTTTTTGCCTTGTAGATTATGAGCATCGATGTATTTTTTCATCCCAGCAACCGACAGCGCGCCTGCAGGCTCAACGATACTGCGGTTCTCTTCAAAGATATCTTTGATAGCAGCGCACACTTCATCATTGGTACAAGTGACGACTTCAGGTTCGACGACAGGACCAGATTTATCGCTCTTCTGCATACGGACAATATCAAATGGTAATTCACCTATTTGGGCGACTGCCACACCATCGACGAATAGTCCCACTTGCTCAAGTTTGACTCGCTCATTGGCTTCAAGCGCCGCTTTTAGTGATGCTGATTGGTCGGCTTCTACAGCGATGACTTTGACATGCGGGGCAACTTCGCCCAAAAACGCAGCGACGCCAGAAATCAGACCGCCACCACCAACTGCCACAAAAACATAATCCATATTTCGCCATTGCTGGGTGAGCTCAAGCCCGATGGTGCCTTGTCCGGCAATCACCAGCTCGTCATCGTATGGTGGGATAAAAGTCAAACCTTCACGCTCAGCGCGATTGATCGCATAGCGGTTCGCTTCATCAAAGCTATCACCATATAAGTCTACATTGCCACCAAGCGCTCTGACGGCATCTACTTTGATATCAGGGGTGGTAGTTGGCATAACGATAATGTTATTAAGGGCAAGCTTTCGAGCAGAGTAGGCAACGCCTTGTGCATGGTTACCCGCCGATGCGCAAATCACGCCGCGTGCCTTTTGCTCGTCATTTAATTGGCTGATACGGTTATAAGCGCCGCGTAATTTGAAGGATTTTACCGGTTGCAGGTCTTCACGTTTGAATCGAATGTCATTAGCAAAACGTTGGGTCAGCTTGGGTGCCGCTTCAAGTGGTGTTTGAATAGCAACGTCATAGACGGTGGCTTGTAAGATGGCTCGTACCCAATGTGACAGCATAAAAATTCCTAGACTCGTGTGTATGAATATAAAAAATGCGGATGGTTATAAATAAGTGGCAATTAACGATAGGAACTACCAAAAAGCGCAGATAAGTATAAAAATGAAATAGATTAGCCTATGCTGATTTTAAGCATCTTGCAAGACACAATTACAGTTTTTGCGGCGGTTTGGTGGTTGATGCTCATCAAATAAAGATAAATTATCAGGAGTAATGCTTTTTTTGCTTATTTATCCAAAAAAACTTGAATCATTTCCATATGTCTGTATTATTGGACATATGGAAATAAATAATGCTATTGCAAGCTTTGCTGCGCTCTCTCAAGATACTCGTCTAAAAGCTTTTAGGTTGCTTGTCAGCCAAGAGCCCGTTGGTCTGCCAGCAGGTGAAATTGCTCGTCAATTGTCTGTGCCGCACAATACGATGTCAGCACATTTATCTGTGCTGGCTCGGGCAGGGTGGGTAGTGTCTCAACGACACAGCCGCCAGATAATTTATCGTGCATCACTATCACATATGGAGATGGTCATTCAGTTTTTATTGCAAGATTGTTGTGCAGGACATTCAGAATTGTGCGCGTCTCTTATGGACAGTTTGAGCAGATGTGAGATTGCTAAACCTGCTGATTCAGACAGCCTTTCAAACAATCACTAAGCCAATAACTGATTCAGTAAACCTCTTTATTAATAAGCATACTCATAAAATAGGCAAAATTGCTATGAAACCATTAATTTTTCATAACCCAAAATGCGGTACTTCTCGTAACACGTTGGCCATTATGAATGCATCCGGTGAACAGCCGGATATCGTGGAATATCTACAAAATCCGCCAACTCGTGATTATCTAGTTGAGCTATTGGCAAAGATGAGTATTTCACCAAGAGAGCTGTTACGAAGTAAAGAACCTGTCAATGACGAGCTAGGACTAAACACTCCTGAGTTATCTGATGATCAAATTATTGATGCCATGATTGCCCATCCTATCTTAATCAATCGTCCTATTGTAGTCACTAATAAAGGCGCTGCATTATGTCGCCCATCGGAGCGAGTGTTTGAGTTACTAGAGAACCCTGTGAGTAGCTTTACTAAAGAAGATGGGGAAGTGATTCATCATGGCAAATAATACAACAGATTTGAATGTGGTCGATTTGGATGATTTGCTCAATATTGATGTAGACAGTATACAACCTATTGATATTGAATCCTTGATTGGTGCACATGACCCGCGTCACCCACCTAAAATACTGGTGCTATACGGCTCATTGCGTACGCGTTCATTCTCTAAATTGGCAGCCGAGGAGGCAAGTCGTCTATTGCGTTGGTATGGTTGTGAGGTGAAGATGTTTAACCCATCTGGTTTACCATTACCTGATGCTGCTGATGCAGACCATCCTAAAGTACAAGAGTTACGAGAGCTGGCACAGTGGTCAGAGGGTATGCTGTGGGTCAGTCCAGAACGTCACGGCAGTATGACCAGTATCATGAAAGCACAAATCGATTGGATTCCACTATCATTGGGTAGCGTGCGACCAACCCAAGGCAAAACTTTAGCAGTGATGCAAGTCAGCGGTGGTAGTCAAAGCTTCAACACGGTCAATCAGCTGCGTATCCTTGGGCGCTGGATGCGCATGATTACTATCCCAAATCAGTCGTCCATTCCAAAAGCATTTTTAGAGTTTAACGATGATAATCGCATGGATAAGTCGCCTTTATATCTGCGCCTCGTTGATGTTTGTGAGGAGTTAGTGAAGTTTACGTGGCTCACTCGCGGACGCTCAGCCTACTTGACTGATCGCTATTCTGAACGGGTTGAAAGTACTGAAGAGTTATCAAAACGCGTTAATCAAAAATAAAGCTGACTGCCTATACTCTCAGCTATATTGTCTGGGCTGTGTCAGCCGAAAATCATCAACTTTACCCAAATAATAAAGCTTTCCTATATAAAGTTTGCCCATATAAGGTTATACATGCTTGCATTCATTATTTTTATCGTTACTTTAGGGCTGGTAATATGGCAACCTAGAGGTTTGGGTATTGGTTGGAGTGCGATGGGCGGGGCGTTGGTCGCGCTAGCTTTTGGTGTGGTGCAATTATCTGATGTCGGTGTCGTGTGGGACATCGTGTGGGATGCTACTTTTACCTTTGTCGCACTGATTATCATCTCGCTTATCTTAGATAAGGCTGGGTTTTTTGCTTGGGCAGCACTGCATGTAGCGAGATTGGGTAATGGACAAGGGCGTCTATTGTTCCCTATGATTGTGATGTTAGGTGCTTTTATCTCAGCATTTTTTGCCAATGATGGGGCTGCATTATTACTGACCCCAATTGTGATTGCTATTTTATTACGGTTAAATTTTTCGCCGCCCTCTGCCTTGGCATTTATCATAGCGACGGGTTTTATTGCTGATACCGCAAGTTTGCCATTAGTCACCTCCAACCTCGTTAATATCGTTAGTGCCAATTATTTCGATATTGGTTTTGGACGTTATGCTGCGGTTATGGTACCGGTCAATATTGTCTCTGTACTAGCGACACTGGCGGTGCTATGGATATTTTATGCACGCCATATTCCGACACAATATTC
>NZ_DATIRM010000237.1:0-10327 GCF_035469765.1 Psychrobacter sp. | reverse complement strand
CGATTTTTTATAAGTCCATCATGATAGATTGAGTACCAATTATCGCTATATTTGTTCCACTCCATGGTATTTTTGCTAACATGTCTTGCTAAGCACTCTATTAACTGCTAAGACATAATCTTTTGTTTTATTCTTAAGAATTGGTTTTTATTTAAACGCTTATCAAGCTATGGTTATGTCTTTTTATTGATCTCTAAATTCATATCGGCAATTTTCTGCTGCTGTATATTCTAGCGCCACTCCAGCGACATAACGTATATCAATACCACCTTGACTGTGACCTAATAAGTTAACCTTTGGACTACCTGAGATAGCACCGATGGTTTTGATTTTTTATATCAAAACCTTTATCTTCATGACTGGCTAGTCAAGCAGGCAGATATAAAGTCATTTAATATCAATGTGATTGAAATATTCAATGATGTGCATTCAAACAGCAGGTTGTACATTTATGCTATAATTGACCACCTAAATTCTATAACTATAAGTACAATCATGATGACTAAAAAATCCCTTATCCAATCTCCTGAAGCCATAGAAAAAATGCGTGTGGCTGGCAAACTTGCCAGCGATGTCCTTGTAATGCTTGACGAGCACGTTAGAGTCGGTATCAGTACAGAAGCATTAAATCAAATCGCTCATGACTATATTGTTAATGTGCAGCAAGCTATCCCTGCACCGCTTAATTACAACGGCTTTCCAAAATCTATCTGCACCTCAGTCAATCATGTGGTCTGTCACGGTATTCCAGCCGATAATAAACTGCTCAAAGACGGCGACATCATCAATATCGATGTGACGGTCATCAAAAATGGTTACTATGGTGATACCTCAAAGATGTGGGTCGTTGGTAATGGCTCTATCATGGCGCATCGTATCTGCAAAGTAGCACAAGAGGCACTATATGCAGGCATGAGTGTGGTTAAAAATGGCGCGCGTCTCGGTGATGTCGGTGCTGCCATTCAAGAAGTGGTCGAGCCTGAGCGCTTTAGTATCGTGCGCGAATTCTGTGGTCATGGTATCAGTAATGAGTTTCACCATGAGCCGCAAGTGATGCACTATGGCAAAAAAGGTGCCGGTTTTGAGCTAAAAACTGGCATGACCTTCACTATTGAGCCAATGATTAATCAAGGTACTTGGCAGACTAAGATTTTGCCAGATGAATGGACGGCTATCACCAAAGACCGCAAGTTATCTGCCCAGTGGGAACATACTATGGTCGTGACAGATAACGGTTGTGAAGTATTTACCACGCGCCCCGAAGAAGATTTGAGCTTTTTGACTCAATAACCTCATAAAAAAAGATCGCTTTGGCGGTCTTTTTTTTCGACTACTATTCGTGTGGGTCTTTTACCTTTATACTTTCAATATCTTATAGATAGATTTTTAGTATTAATGACCCTTATTAATAAATCGGATTTCAAACTTTTAACTGGATAAATCTCATGTTTAATTGTGATGTCACCGCTATTGATTTGACACCCATGCCTTTGTTATCAAAAGATGATATGACATCGGCATCTCTATCCTTTGCAGCAGATACAAGTGTCATAGAAAAGCCACTATTGGGTATTCCTGAGTGGTTGCTTCAAATAAATGATGACATTAGCCGTGCACTCGAACGTGGGGTCAATATTCGGCAGTTGGTTAGCGCTCGTGCTTGTGTAATCGATGATTTATTGGTTGAATTATTTAAATGGTTTGAGCTTGATAAGACAGACTTAGCACTGTTTGCAACTGGTGGCTATGGGCGTGGTGAGCTATCACTGTATTCTGATATCGATATTTTGCTGCTGATGCCAGATGCTATTGAAAGCGATACCAGTACTAAAATAGATGGTTTGGTGGCGTTTCTTTGGGACATTGGACTTGAGCCGGCGTTATCAGTACGCAGTGTCAATGAATGCTTAGAAGCTGCCCTTGATCATACCATTGCCAGTGCATTATTAGAGGCTCGCCTATTGATAGGCAATGAGAGCTTGCAAGATGTACCGCTTCAAATAGTGAATAACCAATGGTCACCGCGCGAGTTTTTTGACGTTAAAATCAATGAAGCAAAAGTGCGTTATCTACAGCACAATGCCACCGAATACAATCTTGAACCCAATATCAAAACAGCCCCCGGTGGTCTGCGTGATATCCATATCGTTGGCTGGGTAACCAAACGCTATTTTCGAGTCACTAAACTCTATGACCTTGTGCAGCAAAATTTTTTAACTGAAAAAGAGTTCGATGAATTAAGTTTTGCCGAGGGCTATTTATGGCAAATACGTCACTATCTGCATGAGTTGACAGGACGTAATGAAAATAAGCTGTTATTTGATTATCAGCGTGAGATTGCTCAGCTGATGGGCTATGACACCCAGCCAGATGACCAACCAAATGCAGCGGTAGAGCGTTTTATGCGTGACTACTATCGCTGTGCTATGCAGATATCGACATTGTCTGAAATGTTGACCAATCACTATTACGAAACCATTATAGAACCGCAATTGCCCGATGAAGAACTTCCAAAAAAGCAGCCTATCAATGCGCGCTTTAACCAAGTCGGCGACCAAATCGCGATGGCGCATCATAGGGTATTTGCTCAGCATCCCGAGTCGATTCTAGAGATGTTTTTACTCATGGGTCAGTATGGCATTAAAAATGTCCGTACTCATACCCTGCGCGCGCTGAAAATTGCAGCACGCGGTATCGATCAGGCTTATCGAGACAACCCTGAGCACCAAGCATTATTTTTAGCCAATTTAAAAGAACAAAACTACCTTTTTCATCGCCTGCGTACCATGAATCGTTATGGCGTACTCGGTAACTATATCCCCGCCTTTGCGCAAGTGACTGGGCTTATGCAGTATGACTTATTTCATCGTTATACCGTCGATGCGCATACCTTGTTTTTGATTCGTATTTTGCACCGCTTTACTGATCCACGTTTTTTTGAGGATTTTCCGCTGGTCAGCTCTATCTTTCAACGTATTGAGCGCAAAGAGATTTTAGTATTGGCAGCGATGTTTCATGATATTGCCAAAGGTCGTGGCGGCAACCATAGTCAACTTGGTGAGACCGAATCGATTGAGTTTTGTCTGGCTCATGGTATGAGTAATGCAGATGCTAACTTGGTCGGTTGGCTGACCCGTTATCACTTACTCATGTCGATGACAGCGCAGAAAAAAGACATCTCAGACCCAGAAGTTGTGACACTGTTTGCAGATTTGATCGGTAACGTTACCCATCTAAACCATCTGTATGTGCTGACTGTGGCTGACATGAACGCCACTAATCCACAGCTTTGGAACAGTTGGCGGGCGACCCTTATGAAGCAGCTGTACTCGCAAACGCGCCGTATCTTACGCGCTGATATTGATGCCCCAACCAACCGCCAAGATATGATTGATGCTACGCGCAAACAGGCGCTAGTAATGCTGGATAACGTCGACAATCAGCATATGAATCGTGATGAGGTATTAAGGTTGTGGGATGACTTGGGCGATGAGTACTTTTTGCGTGAAATTGCAGAAGATATTTTATGGCATACCGAGGCGATTTTGAATCATCCGCCTATTGGCCGAGCATCGAATGCTGACAGTCCCCCATTAGTCGTCTTACGTGAGCACCGCGAGCTGGCACTTGATGCAGTGCAGGTTTTTATTTATACCCAAGATCAGGTCAATTTGTTTGCAGTTACTATGGCAGTGTTTGATCAGATGAATCTTGATGTATTGGATGCCCGTATCATCACGGCAACTCGTGATTTTGCCTTAGACTCTTATGTGCTACTTGATCGTAGTGGCACGCTACTGGTCGATATCGACAGCCAGCAAGAGCTTAAGCAACGATTGATTGATGCCTTTAAAAACCCGACTGTGCCCAAGTTGACGCACAAACGGATTCCACGCCAGCTCAAAAATTTTGATGTGGCAACGACGATTAGCTTTGAGTTTAACGACGCCTCAAATCAGCATATTATGAGCTTAGAGACTCTTGATCAGCCAGGCTTGCTCGCTCGCGTTGGGCAAGTGTTTTTGCAGCAGAAAATTGAAGTGCACGCCGCGCGCATTACCACACTTGGTGAGCGTGCAGAAGATATGTTCTATATCAGTGACCAAAACGATGACGCATTAAGTGCTAATAAACTGGCGACTTTAAAAGCGACCTTAATAGACAGTCTTAACGTCCATAATGACACTGTTTAAATTGCTTATTGTTATATCAAGCTTTTATATATGATGCCGCGAGCATATTCTTTTAGCGTATCATCGGCAAGTTCCAAAGGCAGTATACCTGCGTCTACCTTTTGGTCGCCATACAGCAAGCCTGCATCGACTTCCTTTTGTAGTAAGCGATGCAGGCTTGCTAGGCGAAACTGGGCATCGTAATATCGATAGATTTGCTTTAAAGAAATAGGCGCTTTGGCATGAACATCACGGTATAGGCTATCAGTGGCTAAAATCGTCATCTCATTAAGCATCTCTTCGCGCGACAGATCTTCTTGATTAATTCTATATTCCAGATGCCTAGCAAGTCTGTCTTTAAAACCGAACATCACGACGAAAATCAGAGTTTGTATAACAAATAAAGCGATGTATTGCCATAAAAGTAGCGATATATCTAGTATTTTGCTGAGTAACATTAATACCATGGCCACGACGATATAACTGACCAATTGCCATAGCAGCCACATCATAAAGCTATTATCACCAAACCAAAACATTTGCCGTTCTTTTAGCAGCGTTAAGTTTTGGCATGTTTTCCACCATGCCTGTTCGCGCTGCTTTAACTGCTCATACACTGTAAGGTCTTGATGGTCATCAAAGTATCTCTCAATGATATTGTTAGCGCCGAGTCCGTCCATTTTTAACATACTAGACATATCAAATAATTCCTAAAATATGCTGTCATAAGTGTCAACATTTATTTTTCTGAGTGACAGCTATCACATGTCATTTCTCAAATGCAGCATCATGACACAGCCGTATAGCTATCTATTTATAGTGTTATATCGTCAGAATAGCAGCAGCTCAACGCGCTATTTTTAAGGCGCCACTACCAATTATGGATAAATACAAGAAGAAAAAGACAAAAAATAAGAGAAGTGCTACACTGCTTAAATGTAACTTTTCTTTATAACTTTATTATTAATTGTCTATTATAGTTAGCCAACCTATGAATCACAACTTAACGCACCTGCACCCTTACCCCTTCGCTAAGATGGCAACATTGCTTGCTGATAGCGTCCCAGCCCATGGCTATAATGAAATCAAGCTCGGTATTGGCGAGCCAAAACACGAGCCGCCAGCATTTGTTCTGGACGTACTACGCGAAAACTTGGACAAAATAAGTCATTATCCAACAACTAATGGTCTGTTTGAATTGCGTCAAACCATTGCTCACTGGCTTGAAAAGCGCTTTTTTCTAAATCATGTCGATCCTCATACGCAAGTATTGCCAGTTATGGGAACACGTGAGGCGATATTTAGTATTGTGCAGGCGGTTGTTGACCATCAAGCAGAAACAGCTAACCCACCATTAGCGCTTAATCAATCGCCTACGGTTGTTATGCCCAACCCGTTTTATCAGATATATGAAGGGGCGGCGATATTAGCACAAGCAGCGCCTTATTTTATCCCTTGCACAGCAGACAATGGCTTTAAAGGCGATTTTCGCAGTGTCCCAAAAGACGTATGGACACGTACGCAGTTGTTATTTGTCTGTAGCCCAAATAACCCAACGGGCTCGGTGATGACGATGGATGATTGGGAGCAAGTGCTGCGCCTATCAGATCAATACGGCTTTATCATCGCCAGCGACGAGTGTTATAGCGAGCTGTATTTTGATAAAGCGCCAGTAGGCTTGTTGCAAGCCTGCGCTGCTCTTGGTCGCCACAATTTCAAAAATTGTCTGGTGTTTCACTCTTTATCTAAACGCTCAAACCTGCCCGGCTTGCGTTCAGGCTTTGTGGCAGGTGATGCCACTATTTTGCAGGCTTATTTACAGTACCGCACCTATCAAGGCTGCGCGATGCCGATACCTCATCAGCTAGCATCTATCGCCGCTTGGGAAGATGAAAAGCATGTGGCGCACAATCGGGCGCTGTATCAAGAAAAATTTGCGTTGTGGATGTCGGAGCTTGGAGAGTTATTAGATTTGCGCATGCCTGAGGCAGGATTTTACTTTTGGATAAAAGCACCTGAGCAATTCGATGGTGATGATGAGCTATTTGTCAAAGCGCTCTATGAGCATGCCAATATTCACGCGCTTGCCGGACGTTACTTATCACGTGAGGTCAATGGTGAGAACCCTGGACAAGGCTATGTGCGTATTGCTTTGGTCGCAAGCGTCGATGAAAGCCGCGAAGCAATCAAGCGTATTCGCAAATTACTTGCTGCTTAAAAGCCTAAAGTAAACCTTATTAATCTCAATAAACAGCCAATACCCACAATAATATTATGGTTATTGGCTGTTTTCTGTTAAATGATGCTATAGTAAAGCTTAAATTCAAATGATACCGCGCTGTTATTTAACAATGTATTTATAATGTTTACCTACCTTTCAATGCTTGTGCCATCAAGGATGATGCCATGCCCCATCTTAATTTCACCCAGCCACCATTTGATGTATTAAGTGCCGCTGAACGCCAAAGTATCAAAAAAAACACCCAAGTTCGCTATCTTGCCAAAGATGAGACATTACCAGCGGATGATTTGCAGTACTTTTATGTGGTGCTCAAAGGTCATGTCGAGCAGTTATTAGATGGTGATTTTGTCGCCTCCTATCTAGGCAGCAACCATACCGAACATCTTAATAGTAATGATTGGTTTGATAGCAGGCGCTCACCAAAATCGCTTATAGAAGATCGAGTACAAGAAGATAGGCTGCAAGAAGGTAAAAAAATCGATTCACAAACGACTTCTTATCAGTTTCGCGCTGTCGAAGATACTTTGTTGCTGCAAGTAAATGGGGCGACCATTGATAAAATCAGTGCCCAAAACTATCTAGTACGCCAATTGTTATCAGAAAGCCTGCCCGAGCGTCTAAAGGCATTACAGCTGCGGCGTAGTGGGCAGCATTTAGATGCCACCAGTTCTGATGACCCTCAAGAAGTACAGCAAATCATGCTACAACCGGTGATTGATATCACCTTATTGCCCATACATATCGTTGATGCCGACAATAGCCTATATCAGGCAGCACGTACCATGACTGAGGCTGGGCTGAAACATGTTTTGGTACGTCCAACAGGGCATTTACAAGATATAAATAGCTCTGATCGCAACTTAGGCATTCTCACCGATAACGATATCTGCCGAGCTGTCAGTGACCAGCAGAATCCTGCTACAACGCCTTGTCAACACTATGCAAGTTTTAATCTGCGAACCATTGATTCAGATGATGAAATTGGTGACGCGTTATTGACCATGACTCGTTACCGCATTCATAGGCTACCGGTAATAGCTACGGATGGTAAAGTTATCGGTGTGCTTGGGCAAAGCGATATGCTTGCTCACATTGGTCATCACTCTCAGCTGATTAGTATTCAGATCGACCAAGCTACAGATTTGCCAAGTTTGGCAACCGCCGTTGAGCTGATTGGACGCTATATACGCGCTCAGCATCAAAACGGTATCAAAATGGGCAACGTCAGCCGCATGGTACAGACCCTTAACGCGCAAGTATTTACCAAGCTTTGGCAACTTATCGTCCCTGATGAAGTAATAGAGAATACCTGTGTTATCGTCATGGGTTCAGAGGGTCGCGGCGAGCAAATCATGCGTACTGACCAAGATAATGCGCTTATCATCCGTGATGGTTATGATCATCCTAAGCTAGTACAATTTGCCGATACCTTTAATCAGCATTTAGCAAATCTTGGTTATCCGCTGTGTGACGGTAATATTATGATGACCAATCCCATGTGGCGGCAACCTTTAAAGCCGTTTAAAGCGCAGATTAGTGTATGGTTTAAAAATACCGACCCGATGCACAGTATTTATTTATCCGCCATATTTGATGGTGAGTACGTCTGCGGTGATGAATCACTACTGATTCAGGTTCGTGAACATCTAAAAACGGCCCATAGGCAGTCAGATTTGATGTTCGTGCGCCAATTTGCACGAGCAGCGCTACAGTTTGGCGATATTAATCAATGGTGGCAAAAGCTAGTACCGTTATTAGGTGGTAAACCAAGCGCTTATACTATTGACCTCAAAAAAGCGGGTATCTTTCCATTGGTACATGGCATTCGTACCTTAGCGTTAGAAAACGATCTCTTTACCGATCCTAGCAGCAAAGGTCGCCTCAAAGCTTTGGTTCAAGCTCAGGCATTAACCCAAGAGCGTGCCGACACTTTACTTGAGGCATTAGAGTTCTTTATGGCGCAGCGCCTATCGGTTGCCCTATTGACAGACAATAAATATGCGAAGGAGGTCGATCCAACGACGTTATCTGCCCTTGAGCGTGATTTATTAAAAGAGTGCCTAGCGGTGGTAAAAAGCTTTAAAGCACAGCTAAGTCGCCATTATCAGCTTGAGATTGGCTAGCGTCGTTATTTGGCTAATTGATTGTTAGCGTATTAGATAGTTAGATAGGACAGCTATGGAGAAAAACGCGTATGAACTGGCTAAAACAGCTGTCCACTTCTTGGCAAAAGAACCAATTACAACGCCCTGAGCTAGCATCAATGTTTACGACGCCTGTCGCTGAACAATGGGTCGCGATTGATTGTGAGATGACCGGACTCAACCCAAAAAAACATCACCTGCTGTCAGTGGCTGCCATTCATATCGATGGCGATAAGATTGATACGGGAAATGGGCTGCATTTACTTTGCAGACCGCCTATCATGCCTGAGGGCGATACTATTGTCATTCATGGGCTGCGCAGCGCCGATGTTGAGCATGCGATGAGTTATGATGAGATGTTGGCATTACTGCTGCCCTTTATTGGTAATCGACCACTGGTCGGGTTTTGCCCGCAGATAGACGTCGGGTTCTTAAACCCTTTAATAAAGCGCTATATGGGTACTCGTTTGCCCAATGAAGTGATTGATATACGCCACCTTTATAGCCGGCGTATGATTGGTCGCAGCCAAGGGCTTCCAAGCCAAGCACAGCACTTAAACAGTATTTTGAAGCATTATAGTATTCCAGAACTTGGCACTCACGATGCTTATAATGATGCCATCATGACAGCGATGGCATTTTTGCATGTGCGCTAAGCGTGATGGCGATAATAGAGTATTAAGATAAAGAATTAAGATAAAAGCATACTTACAGCTACATGCAGCGTCTACGCGAAAGCAGCAACTCATGTTACCATAGCCTGTTTTTGCCATCTGATAATAGACTGCTCATGCGACCGTTACTTAAATCCATTCCCCTTAAAGCTTACAATCCGTCTAGACGCACTACTGCCACTCTGACATCTGTTAGCAAATACTTGCAAACACCGAAAAAGATCGGTCAATGCCTATCTTTGTTTGCATTATTTATCGCTCCTATGTTAGCGCCATTACAGGTGCAAGCAGCCTTACCACAAGAGATTGAAACGGCATGAGCGCGAGCCCATTTAAGTGCAGCAGACATCAGTATCGTTATCACACCGGTGGGAGATAAAAACGCCAGTCGCTTGCCCTCTGCCATTCAGGTTATTGACAGTACAAAAGCGGTCAATCAGCCGCAGCTTACCAAAGCACGTTAGTAACCATCGAAAAGCAGACCATCAGAAAGCACGACAGACAATTACATGCTTATACCGATGACCCTTATACCTATCAAAGCTTGATGAGTATTCCGTCATTACTGCCAGAAAATGCGTTAAATACTACTAATCACTCTCCTAGTCATAACGACAATACCAGTGCTAATGCCACTGACAATAACAATATCAATAGGTGCTTACAGTCAATCTACTGATGAAGCTGTTAATAAAACTGTTAATAAAAACACTGATAAAACCATCAATAGTCAGCTTAGCTTATATCAGTTTGGTCAGCCTGTGACAACGACTTACCCTAGTGCTTTGAAGGGCATCAATCATTGGTGGCAAACACACCTAACTACAGCGCCGCCACATCTAACCAATGGTTCAGGTCTTTGCCGCGATTGCACCATCAGTGCCGCTCATTTAAGTGAACTGCTGACCTACGCTTATACTCATCCAAGCTTTAATGCCTATGTAAACTCGTTAGGTATCGCCGGTGTTAGTGGGACCATCTCTGCTCATAGCGCGTGCTTGCCAGAATCAAAAGCCATAGGTCGAGCTTGGATAAAAACCGGTACTTTAAATAATGTGACCTCGATGGCAGGCTATGTCAAAGGCTTATCAGGAC
>NZ_DATIRM010000236.1:0-9788 GCF_035469765.1 Psychrobacter sp. | reverse complement strand
TGGAACCACCTCCGCCATCGGTTATGTAAAAGGGCAATGTGTATAGCGTAGCGCATTGCTTATAGGAATCAGACTACAACCCTACTCAGATGCTATTTATGATGATAAACAGATATGCAAAACTTAAAAAGTCCCAACTTTATATAAGTTGGGACTTTTTTAACTTCATTGCTATTTAAACATTGTCCAAGATCTTTAACCTTCAGGCTTTTCAATATCAGGTGGACCTGTCAATAAACCCTCATCACGGAATTCATTGGCTGAATTGTGCTCAGCGGATTCCTCAGTGATAAACCATTGCTGATTACGATACAGTATCAAACGGTCACGACTTAAGCCACGCAGTAACGAATACATCATCACAACTATCACAATCGCAAACGGGAAGCCTGAAACAATTGAAGCCGCTTGTAAGGCACTCAACCCGCCTGCTGCCAATAGTACCGCTGCAATAACACCTTCGGTACCCGCCCAAAATAGGCGCTGAATCTTTGGCGGATTAGCATCGCCACCTGAGGTCAGCATGTCAATAACAAAACTTGCTGAATCCGATGACGTGACAAACCAAAGAACAATCATCACTACGATGAGCAAGTTCAAAGCTGACGTAAATGGATAAGACTCCATCAACTTAAAGATAGCGCTACCTGTGTCTGCCTTGACAGCTTCAATCAAACCTGGGCTAATGAGATTAGGGTCAGCGGCTGCCATTAATTCCATATTAACCGCCGAACCACCAAAAGCGGTAAACCATAAGAACAAGATAGTGATAGGGATTAATAACACCCCTAAGATAAACTCGCGAATGGTCCGTCCACGAGAGATACGAGCCACGAACACACCAACGAAAGGCGACCAGCTTATCCACCATGCCCAATAGAAAATCGTCCATGATGCTTGCCAGTTTTCTTCACCGTTATAAGACTCTGTCCAAAGACCTAGTGGCACAATCTGATGTAAATAGTTGCCGATGTTCTCTACAAAGCTATTTAGAATAAACTGAGTCGGTCCTAAAATAATCACAAAGCTTAGCAATATCACAGTAAATAATATATTGGTGTCACTTAAGCGCTTAATCCCTTTATCTAACCCCATAAACAGAGATAGACCAGCCAGCATAGTGATTAAGGCAATCAATATAATTTGCACTGTAATATTATTGGGAATACCAAATAACGTCTCAAGACCTGAGTTAATCTGCAATACCCCAAGACCTAACGTGGTCACTACCCCAAACATCGTCCCAAATACCGCCAGCGTATCGACCGTATGGCCCCAACCACCATAGATTTTTTTACCCAATATAGGATAAAGTGTCGAGCGGATGGCCAGTGGTAAACCCACTCGGTAGTGAAAATAAGCCAATGACAAAGCAACCATGCCGTAGAGCGCCCACACATGTAAGCCATAATGCAGGAACGAGATATTCATCGCTTGCTTGGCGGCGGCGATCGTTTCGGGCTCTCCTAATGGCGGCGCCATAAAATGGTACAAGGGTTCAGCGGTGCCCCAATAGAGCAGTCCAATACCGATGCCAGCTGAAAACAGCATGCCAATCCAAGAGACTATATTATACTCGGGCTTCTCGTTCTGATGACCAAGCCTGATATCACCATAGCGACTGAATATCATATAAATACTCATCACTAGCGTTAAGTTGACCACCACAATAAAGAACCAGCCAAAGCGCAAAGACACGAATGCTTTTGCGTGACCAAATACCAGTTCTGCTTGGTCATTAAAAAAAGCACCAAAGATGATAAACACCAGAATTAATAGTGCTGAGGTTAAAAACACAGGTTTACTTACCCGTGGAAAAGGGCCTAATCGTCCAACTTTTACATGATCCATAGGTATTCCCCCAAAAAAAAGTGCGTAACCATACCAAGGTATGAGCCAATTATCAAATATAACACCTCAAAAACAGTGGCTAATGTATAGAAACGTTAGTGACACACTGATTTATATTTTAGTTAAACCACATTTACTCTAAATAAACTTCAATTATAAACCCCAATAAAGAAACCCCAATTTATTCTTAAATTGGGGTTTCTATTAACGACGTAAATAACTATTTTACTTCTTAGTCACCCTTAACTATCTTGGGTGGCCCTTTTAGTAAATGCTCGTCGACGAACTCATTAGCCGAGTTGTGATCTGCCGATTCATCAGTAATAAAATTCTGCTGAGCTCGATATAGAATCAGACGATCGCGGCTAAGACCACGTAACAACGCGTACATCATGACAAAAATCACTAAGGCAAACGGTAGTCCTGCTACGATAGCAGCGGCCTGCAAAGCAGACAGCCCACCAGCCGCTAGTAGTATAGCAGCGATAACGCCTTCTGTAGTTGCCCAAAACAAACGCTGAATTTTTGGTGGATTGGTATCACCACCAGCTGTTAGCATATCGATAACAAAACTGGCCGAGTCTGATGACGTCACAAACCAAAGCATAATCATAACGACGATCAGTAGCGTAATCGGTTTTGCCAATGGATAGTACTCAACCAATTTAAAGATCGCACTACCGGTATCCGCTTGTACCGCTTCAACCAATCCTGGGCTAACACCTGACACAGCAGAGGCAAGTTCCATATGAACAGCAACGCCGCCAAAGGTCGTAAACCAGAAGAACAAAATAAGCATTGGGATCAGTAATACCCCAAGCGTAAATTCACGAATGGTACGACCACGAGAGATACGGGCAATAAAGATACCAACGAATGGTGCCCAACTGACCCACCATGCCCAATAAAATATCGTCCAACTACTCTGCCAATCTGTCCCACTATAAGACTCGCCCCATGTACCTAGAGGCACAATCACGGTCAGATAGTTTCCGATGTTTTCAATAAAGCTATCAAAGATAAAGAGTGTCGGTCCTAAAATGACCATAAACGCCAATAAGACGATCGTGAATCCAATGTTAATATCACTCAGTCGCTTAATACCTTTATCTAAACCCATCATAACGGAAATGGCTGCAAGCCCTGTGATGAAAGCAATCAAACCAAACTGTACAGTGAGACTATTAGGTGTACCAAATAGCTTTTCGAGTCCGGAGTTGATCTGCAGCACCCCTAGCCCTAGTGAGGTGACCACGCCAAACATCGTACCAAATACGGCCAAGATATCGACAGTATGTCCCCATCGACCATAGATTCGTTTACCGAGTATAGGGTATAGAGTTGATCGAATCGATAAGGGCAGACCGCGGCGGAAATGAAAATACGCTAAAGATAGCGCCACAATCGTATAGATCGCCCAAGCGTGTAGACCCCAATGCATAAATGAGATGTTCATCGCTTGCTTTGCTGCTGCAACCGTTTCGGCATCGCTCATTGGTGGTGCCATAAAATGATACAACGGCTCCGCTGTGCCCCAATAAACTAGGCCAATACCAATACCTGCGGAAAACAACATGCCAATCCACGAAAACAGATTGTACTGTGGTCGCTCCGTCTGATTGCCTAGCCGAATGTCACCATAGCGACTCATTGCTAAGTAAATACAAAGTGCAAGCGCCGCATTAACTAAGAGAATAAACAGCCAGCCGAATTTATCAGTAATAAAATTTTGTAAAAAACTAAAGACTGCCCCTGCTGTTTCAGTGAAAAGTGCGCCGAAAATAATGAATCCAATAATCAACAGTGTCGATGTAATAAACACAGGTTTACTCACCCGTGGAAAAGGGCCTAATCTGCCTACTTTTACTTCTTCCATGTGCAAGTCTCAAAATTTAAGGAACATCACCTTAACAAAATAGGCTTTAAGTATCAATCAATTACAAATTAAAACTTGATAAAACCCTTAATTTGCTCTAGATAAGTTAATAATTTTTTTTAGAATAACTAAAGAACTATGCAAATAAAAACAACTTTAGCACGATCCTACTTAGGCGATAGTCTCAGTAATCGCCCACCATTACCATCTTCAAGCGCCCACACTTGCCCGTCTACTGCCAGCACACTGCGGACACGCTCACCCATATCATAGCGATAACGCTCAGCAGCGGTACTGCCTTCACTAAAGCTGACTATGATAAGCGCTTTAGAAGATAAGCCACTGATAAGGGCATTACCCTGCCAGCTAGGAAAGTCATTGTGACTACCAGCGGCATATATACTTATGGAGGATGGCGATATTACTGGCGTCCAAGTAATTTTGGGTGCAGCAAACTCAGGCCGTGTATCGTGATCAGGAATATCAAGACCTGAGTAATTGCGTCCATTGGACACAACTGGCCAGCCATAATTATTGCCTTTTTCGATAAGATTAAATTCATCACCGCCCCTTGGGCCCATCTCATGCGCCCAAAGCCGTCCACTATCATCAAATGTCATACCAAGCACATTGCGATGTCCTATTGTCCAAAACTGCTTAGATATATCATTGCCAGTATCCGCAAATGGATTGTCTGTTGGCATGGAGCCATCAGCGTTTATCCGTATTATTTTGCCCAAATTGACAGTCATATCTTGAGCAGGAGTTTTTTCTTGACGTTCGCCTGAGCTGATATATAAATATTGCCCATCAGGTGAAAATAATAAACGGTGACTATAGTGTCCTTGTCCTGTGACCTTGGGGAATTGCTGCCAAATTGGGACCATCTTCTGCAAACTTGGTTGACCAGTATCCAAACCTGATAGTTTGGCTTTAATAACTTTAGCACCAAATTTATTACTATCATCACCAGTGCCTGCCTCAACGTAGCTAATATATACGTTGTTAGAGGTAACAAAATCTGGTGCAAGAATAATATCACCAAGACCGCCTTGTCCCCCGTAAGCGACTTTAGGCACGCTAGCGATTTCTGTCTTAGTACCTGTTGCCGTATCAACAATAAATAATTCGCCTGTCTTTTGTGTGACAAGCAGTTTTGGTGGTTTATTACTAACGATAGGTAATGCCGTCATTGCCCATGGCTCATCAAAGGTAGCAATGGCTTTTGTAGTGAAGGCAGGTTTATCCGTACTGGCAACATCTACTGCTGAGGTTTCAGCGTCTTGATATTCTGCCAAATCGGCATTAGTATCTATTGCCGATTGATTGGAACAAGCAGCCGTACTAAATAACAGCGACATCGTTGCTACTGACGCTGCGAGATACTTTTTAAGCCTAGTATTTCTAATAGTCGTTTGAGTAATACTACTATTATTCGCCATATTTATACTTATCATTTTGATAGTTATCATGCCAATCATCCTTGTGAGCTTTTTTATAATATAGCAAGCGCACTGCCCATTCTGGTACAGATTGTGTTTTCTATAGTATATTTTTCATAGAAAAACCCCTTAATCGCTTTCGCAAATAAGGGGGTAGCTTTAAATCATAACAGTCGTTTGGCGTTTAATATTAGCTCATTCTAAGCTTATCAAACGTCAGTTTGTCATCCGCGCCGATATCAACTTTGATGATATCACCAGCGACAAAATCACCAGCCAGCAGCTTCAATGACAATGGATTTTCAATCTCTTGCTGAATGGCACGTTTGAGTGGACGCGCGCCATAAACAGGATCATAACCAACCGCAACCAGCTTGTTCAGCGCTTCTGCTGATAACTCGATATCTAGCTCACGCTCATATAGACGCTGACGCAAGCGGTTTAACTGAATCGCAGCAATACCAGCCATTTGTGACATACCGAGCGGATGGAACACCACGATCTCATCGATACGGTTGACAAACTCTGGACGGAAATGCTGTCCAACCGACTCCATGACTTCCGCTTTGATATCCTCGTAGCTTTCACCAACCATCTCTTGGATTTTATGCGAACCCAAGTTACTGGTCATAATGATGACGGTGTTTTTAAAGTCTACGACGCGACCTTGTGAATCAGTCAGGCGACCATCATCCAACACTTGTAGCAAGATATTGAAAACATCAGGATGCGCTTTTTCAACTTCATCAAATAAAATCACACTATAAGGCTTACGGCGTACCGCTTCAGTCAAAGCACCACCTTCTTCATAGCCCACATAACCTGGAGGTGCACCAACCAAGCGGCTAACGCTATGCTTCTCCATATACTCACTCATATCGATACGGACGATGGCATCTTCTGAATCAAACAAGAAGTTCGCCAACGATTTGGTCAGCTCAGTCTTACCGACACCTGTAGGTCCTAAGAACAAGAACGAACCTGAAGGGCGATTCGGATCCGACAAGCCAGCACGACTACGACGTACCGCATTGGCTACCGCTTCGACTGCTTCATCTTGACCGATGACGCGCTCATGGAGTTTTTCTTCCATCGCCAGCATTTTATCACGCTCGCCTTGCATCATTTTATTAACCGGAATACCAGTCGCTGCAGCAACGACTTCGGCAATCTCATGATCTGTGACTTTATTGCGTAGCAATTTTACAGCTATTGGCTCGCCCGTTTGCTCTTTTTGCTCAGCCGAATCAATATCGGCAATTTGTTTTTCAAGTTCAGGTATTACACCGTATTGTAATCGAGACATCTCTGCATAATCGCCATCACGCGTGGCTTTCTCTAATTGAATACGTGCCTTGTCCAAGTTTTCTTTATGCTGCTTACTCCCTTCGACTAAAGCCTTTTCAGCCTGCCAAATCTCGTTAAGATCCGCATACTCTTTTTCAAGCTCTTCAATCTGAGTATCTAATATTTTAAGCTCTGCTTGCGCGCCCGCATCTTCTTCGTTTTTAAGCACTTCACGCTGCATTTTTAACTGAGTCCGACGGCTATCGAGCTTACCTAATGCTTCAGGTTTGCTGTCCATTTCCATACGCAGACGACTGGCGGCTTCATCAATCAAATCGATGGCTTTATCAGGTAGCTTGCGATCAGTAATATAGCGGTGACTCATACGAGCAGCCGCAATAATCGCACTGTCTTGAATAACGACTCCGTGATGCAGCTCATAACGGTCTTTTAGACCACGTAAAATAGCAATGGTGTCTTCGACCGTTGGCTCATCGACAAGCACTTTTTGGAAACGACGCTCAAGTGCCGCATCTTTTTCGATATACTTACGGTATTCATCTAAAGTCGTGGCACCGACGCAATGCAGCTCACCGCGAGCAAGCGCTGGTTTTAGCATATTACCGGCGTCCATTGCGCCATCTGCCTTACCTGCCCCAACTAGCGTATGTAGCTCATCGATAAATAAGATCACGTTGCCTTCTTGCTTCGATAAGTCACTAAGTACCGCTTTGAGACGCTCTTCAAACTCACCACGGAATTTTGCACCAGCAATCAACGCACCCAAGTCCAATGACAGCACTTCTTTACGGCGTAGACCTTCTGGCACATCACCGTTGATAATTTTTTGCGCCAAACCTTCTACAATTGCCGTTTTACCAACACCCGGCTCACCGATCAGCACTGGGTTATTCTTGGTACGGCGAGACAGTACCTGAATGGTACGGCGAATCTCTTCGTCACGACCAATCACCGGATCAAGCTTACCAAGCTCCGCTTGCTCGGTTAAATTAATGGTGTATTTATTGAGCGCGTCACGCTGATCTTCGGCATTTTGATTGTTCACAGTATCATCACCGCGTAGCTGCTCAATCACAGCTTTTAGTTTATTGGCTGTAACGCCAGCACTTTCAAATATCTTCTTGGTATCGCCTTGCTCAGCAAGTGCCAACATCACCCATTCAGTGGCGATAAAATCATCACCTTCTTTTTGTGCTTGGCGGTCTGCCAAATTCAAAATTTTAACTGAGTTTGGGTTTAAATTAACGTCACCCGTTGGCTCAGCAATGGTTGCTTGGTTGTCTAACGCTTTTGCCACACCATTTTTCAATGCTGGAATAGACGCACCTGCTTGTTGGCAGATTGACAAGTTGGCCTCATCTTGTAGCAAGACCGCAAGTAAATGTACTGGATCAATACCCGTATGATCACGCCCTAAAGCCAGACTTTGTGCTTCTTGAATAGCGGCTTGTAGTTTTTGCGTAAATTTTTCAAATCTCATTATTATGTCCTTTTATAATTGATCTTAAGTAACGGGTTTCTATCAGCTAAAAATACAATAAAACCTTGACTCTAGCGCTTATCAGTAGCCATTAATATATTCAGTATATCAAATATAATTTTAACGCGTTCATATTTATTATTATGAATATTTTTTAAAGAGAATTATTCGTAGAACTTCAAACGTTAAGTCAGGGTTTGAACAGACTTATTATTATATTGATAAACAAATATATGCTTTTCTGAGACAGCTTACAACCTATTACCCCTATTATTTACAACCTATTACACGACTATTTATTGCTAAGGTTTATGAGTTAACTGTTCAATAAAAATCCCATAGCCTACTTTTTAAAAAATAAAAAAAGCAGCTGGAGTAGCCAACTGCCTTTATAAATAGGGACACGTTATGAATATTTAGCCTTTCAATGAATGATTACACCATACGTATCGCACCATCTAAGCGAATCACCTCACCATTGAGATAAGCATTATCAATGATGTGCATGACCAATTTGGCAAACTCATTTGGATTACCCAAACGCTTAGGATACGGTACCGCTGCCTCTAGCTGCTCACGTGCCTTTTCAGGCAGACTTTGCATCATAGGCGTTGCAAACACCCCAGGCGCGATAGTCATGACACGGATACCATGACGAGTCAGCTCACGTGCGAGCGGCAACATCATACCAACGACGCCAGCTTTAGATGAAGCATAACTGCCTTGTCCGACTTGCCCATCAAAAGCGGCGATAGAAGCAGTATTAATGATAATGCCATTGTCAGCATTGACTTCGGTGGCTGTACTAACAGCCACCCGCTTAGCAATACTAGCCGCCACCAAACGTGCCACGTTAAAAGAACCCACAAGATTGATATTAACGCCACGACTAAAGGCATCGAGATCTGCAGGATTATTTTCACGATCTAAGAGCTTTTGTACAACAACGATACCAGCACAATTTATCGACCCTTGCAGACCACCAAATTCGCTTTCAGCCATATCAACAGCCGCTTGCACCTCATTGCCACTCGTCACATCACAGCGCACAAAACGAGCATGGTCACCCAATTCATCGACTAAGGCTTGCCCCGTTGACTCGTTAAGGTCTGCGATGACAACCTTGCCGCCTTGAGCCACGATAGCACGCACTACTGACTCACCCAAACCTGACGCACCACCCGTAACCAAAAAGCTGTGTTGTTCAATTTGCATAACTTTTCCTTTGATTGATATTTTTATAAACTGTCTATTTTATTGTCTTATTAATACTTCAATTCATTTATGCTTCCGATAAACTGCGCAGCAAAAAGCGTTGAATCTTACCACTTGGGGTCTTTGGTAGTGCTTCTACAAACTCAACCTCACGCGGATAAGCATGAGTTGATAGACGCTTACGTACCAAGTCTTGAATCTCCTTGGCAATCTTGTCCGTCCCTTCGATACCATCTTTTAGCACCACATAAGACTTAATGGTATGACCACGCACTTCGTCTGGTACCCCAACTGCCGCTGACTCTGCGACTGCCTCATGCTCAAGCACGGTATTTTCAACATCGGTTGGCCCAACTCGGTAACCTGCCGTGATAATAATGTCATCATCACGCCCAGAGAACCAATAACTACCATCGCTGTGGCGCTCGACCACGTCGCCTGTTAAGTAATAGTCATCAGAGAAGGCGTCTTTTTCATTCCAGCTATAACCACGGAAATAAAATGCTGGCGATTGACTGACCACTACTGCCAGTTCTCCTTGCTCGCCGTCAGGTAATATGTTCATATCACTATCTAACACAACGAGTGTATGCCCCGGTAGCGCCATACCCATCGA
>NZ_DATIRM010000235.1:0-6224 GCF_035469765.1 Psychrobacter sp. | reverse complement strand
CTGATTGATCAGCTACGTGCCGGGATGGTAGAATTTTAGCATTGATGCGTGAGATAATTTAAATAGCGATGAGGTTCAAAGTGTCGTTATAAGTACTAACAATAGATCTATCAGCCCCTGTTATTAAAGAGAGTAGGGGCTATTATTACCGTCAACTTAAATATAGTCAGTTAATATAGACCATAAAAAAGGCTTGCTCAGTAAATACTGAACAAGCCTTTTTTATGGTTTGTTAATCAACCCAATCACTATTTTGCTATTCCGGCATCGCTGGCATACGTTCGACAGGTGTGACCACGAGGGGCTTCGGTTTTTTCTCTATACTATTAGCGCTACTACTATTATTAGGTTTTGCTACTGCCGTACCTTCCGGTATTTCAACAGGTTTTGGCGGCGGTGGTTGGCGCTGCTGGGTAGAGGTTTTGACCGGTTTTTCTGATTTTCCTGTACCAGTATCCTGATCCTGAAGGTCAGCTACGCCTTCATCCATCAACTCTATAATAGTTTGCTTTTGCTTTTTGGACTTGGCGCGGTTATTGATTGATACCCACTGACTCGGTGTGTCCTTTAGTTGGGCTTTCATAAAGTCCATCCATACCGGTAATGCTGCAACACCACCATATTCGCGTCGACCAAGGGTTGATGGTTGGTCAAAACCCATCCAAACAACTGTGGCATTGGTAGGATGAAATCCTGCAAACCAAGCATCTTTTGCCTCATTGGTAGTACCTGTCTTACCGCCAATATCATCACGCCCCAAAGATTTTGCTTTAAATGCTGTACCACGCTGAATCACATCACGTAAGATATCTGCCATCTCATAAGCCACTCTAGGCTTTAAAATACGCGGTGCTTGTTCAGCACGTACGTACTGTACGGCAGGTGCTTTTAGGCGATCTGATTCTGGGCTGGCATCATAAATGCTCAAGGCAGTTTTTGCACTGTCTTTGCTGCTTTCTTCTACTTTTACATCAACAACTTTCTTTTCATCTGCAGATGACTCTTTATTGTTGTCTACTTTATCTTCTGATACTGATTTTTTGCTCTCTGCTATTTTTGCATCATACTCTTCGGTCAGTTTTTTATTGACATCATCGAGCTGCTCATTAAAACATAGAGCACATGCTTGTTGAGGACTGGCTTGAAATAAAAGCTTGTTATTATAATTATAGATTTGTTCAATAAAATAAGGCTGGATGCGGTGACCACCATTGGCAAAAGTAGCGTAAGCAGTGGCCATTTGTAATGGGGTGGCTTGACCGGCGCCCAATGCTAGAGACAAGGTGGTAGGTAGCTTTTCTTTATCCAGCCCAAATTCATCTAAGAGATTGCGAGCATCAGAGATGCCAATTGCTTGCAAAAGGCGAATAGAAACCAAGTTACGAGATAAATAAAGTCCGCGGCGTAGGGTGATATCTCCTAAGAAGCGACCATCGGAGTTTTTGGGTTGCCAATCACCTACTTGAATGGGGCGATCAGATACGATGCTGTCCGGACGATAGCCTTTTTCTAATGCGGCGGTATAGACAAGAGGTTTGATAGTTGAACCTGGTTGACGCCAGCCTTGTAGGGCACGGTTAAATTTACTGTGGTTAAAGTCAAAACCACCAACTAAGGCACGAACGGCTCCAGTATCAGGGTTTAGAGAAACCAAACTACCTTGTACTTTGGGTATTTGACCCAATTGCCAACCACCATTGGTAGTCGGTATCAGGCGAATAATATCATCTTTACTCACTATTTGACTGGCATTACTCGGAAAATAGCCGATGCGGTCAGCAGAGATATATTTGCGTGCCCAGCTCATGCCCGACCAATTAACAGTAACGTTTTCGCCAGAAGGCATGGTTGCTTCAAAGCTACGGGCATTGACCTTAGTTACTTTGGCAGGGGTCATATTGCTATAACGGCGGAACTTCTCTAGCGGTTCACCATTGGCTTCAGCACCGCGCCAACCATGGCGATGCTCGTAAGCGACCAAGCCAGATAACACCGCAGTTTCCGCAGCTATCTGTGCTTGACTATCGACCGTCAAGCGCACACGCCAACCGCCATGCATGACCTGCTCACCATAGCGCTCAACCAAAGCAGCACGTGTCATTTCTGCCAAATAAGGCATATTAACATCAAGCTTTTCTTGATAGAGTTTAATACCGATAGGCGCGTTGATGGCCTCGTCATGTTGAGCTTTATCAATATAACCCAACTCATTCATGCGACCAATGATCCAGTTACGACGCGTGAGCGCCCGACTTGGATTGGCAACAGGATTGTATTTAGAGGGCGCTTTCGGCAAACCTGCAAGCATTGCCATTTCAGCAATGGTGAGATTTTCTAACGATTTACTATAATATTTTTTTGCAGCAGCGCGAATACCGTAAGCGCCTTCACCTAAGTAAATTTTATTCACATAAAGGGTAAGGATGTCATTTTTACTCAGCTCGTCTTCGATTTTACGGGCTAAGAACAATTCGGTTAGTTTACGATTTAAGGTACGGTCTGGACTTAAAAAATAATTTTTGGCGACCTGCATCGTGATGGTTGAACCGCCTGTTTGGCTATCATCATCCGTCACAACTTCCGTAACCGCGCGACCCAACCCCTTAATACTGATACCACTATGTTGAAAAAACGAGGAGTCTTCCGCTGCCAAAAAAGCGTGGGTTAAGTTTTCTGGTATCTCTTCAAAAGTAATAGGTAATGATAAACGGTTGCCATACTGTCCAATCAATTTGTCATCACTACTATATATCTGTAATGGCATTTCTAAATTTGCTGTCTTAATCTCTTGCGTACTTGGCAAAGTCGGCGATAAATACATCGCCATGCCATAAAACCCAATAGGAACGGCAAGCGCTAATACAACCGCCAATGCTAGAAAGGCAATAAAGAGCCCCACTAGAAAGTGAATGAGACGAACAGTGGCATTTTGTTTGGTCATAGTCAGACTTATCGATTTAGGTTTGCAACAGATAAAAAACATTATACCTTGAACAAAATAGGCAAGTAATAATAAATGTGTAAGTTAGGCTTTACAGATAATTTAAATGCTTGAATCTCTCTATTAAGTAAAGTATTGTACTAAATTATTACAAATAACTATCAGATTGTACACTTAATATAAGGTATGGAGTTTGTGAGGCTATTTACTTCTAAAAGTCAACATTTGATTGGTGTGGATATTTGTACCACCTCAGTGAAGTTGGTTGATATACAGCGCCAACAAGGCGTTTTTTACTTAAGATCTTATGGTACTGAGATATTACCAGAAGGCGTAGTCATCGACAAACTCATTGTAGATACTGAAGTGGTAGGTAATACTATAGCAAGCTTGGCCAGGCGTTGCCAAGCGGCGGGCAGCAGTGCGGCAACTGCCGTCTCAGGGTCAGCTGTGATTACCAAAATCATCGATATGGATATGGTGCTAAGTGACGTGGAGCGCGAAGCTCAGATCCGTTTGGATGCAGACCAATATATACCTTACCCACTAGAAGACGTCAATTTGGACTTTGAGGTATTGGGTCCTTCTCTTATCAATGATGATATGGTGCAAGTATTGCTTGCTGCATCTCGTTCAGAAAACGTTGACCAAAGAGTGGACGCTTTAACCTTCGGAGGTCTGAAAACCAAGGTGATGGATATTGAGTCGCATGCCATTGAGCGTGCTTTTGGCTTAATGGCAGACAGTCTGCCAAACTTGCCAGATTTGGTGGCTTTGGTTGATATCGGACACAATCAAACGACATTATATGTTGCCAAAAATGGTGAGTTTATTTATAGTCGAGAGCAGTTATTTGGCGGCAGTCAGCTGACTGAGGCCATCCAAAACCGCTACGGTCTGTCGGCTGAAGAAGCTAATATTAGTAAGCGCGAGCGCGCCTTACCTGATGATTACTATCCTGATGTCTTAACGCCATTTATAGAAAATACAATCCAACAAATAACCCGCTCTTTACAGTTCTATTTTTCCTCAAGTCAATACAGCAGTATTGATCACGTGGTACTTGCTGGCGGTAGTAGCTCCATTGCAGGTCTTGCAGGAATGGCACAACAGAGATTGGGCGTACCTGTGAGCATTGCAAATCCGTTCATCAACATGACCATTGCTCCACATATCGATCATGAGCAACTAGCGATTGATGCACCCAGCTTAATGGCCGCTTGCGGTCTAGCGTTAAGGAGCTTTGACTAATGGCTCGTCTTAATCTATTGCCCTGGCGGCAAGAAGAGCGCACACGCCGTAATAAAGAGTTTATTACCTTGGTGGTGGCAGTGACACTGCTGAGCCTGTTGGCTGCATTTGCGACGTGGAGTTATTTTAATAACGAACTTGATGAGCAATTGGATGCTAATGCGCTGATTGAACAAGAAAATGCGCGCTTAGATAAAGCATTGGTCGAAATTGATAGCTTAGAGCAGCGCCGAGAGGATATTATCTCACGCATGCAGGTTATTCAAGACCTACAAGGTCGACGCCCAGTACCTGTACGTTTATGGGACGATCTTGCTAAAGCTATTCCGCCAGCGCTTTATTTGACTAATCTAAAGCGTGAAGGAGATGTGTTGACGTTGACAGGTCTTGCTGACAATCCAAACGTTGTATCAAGTTTGATTCGTAATCTTGATAGCAGTAAATGGATGGGCAATTCAGCCGTTAGTAACATTCAACAAAACATTACCGCTTATCAAGCAGCGCCCATTTTAGAAAACACCGCCACTACTCCCGGTGAACAACCGCGTCCTATTTATCCTGAAGACAGCTACGTACAGTTTGTGATAACGACCAAAGTACAGTCGGAAACAGCCGTTCCTGTAGAGGGTGCTGATGGCACCACTGTACCTGGAGGTGAGTTATGAAACTGACCCGTAAAAAACCCCGAATGAAACTCAAAAAGACGGTGGTAAAGCCAAAAAAACAATTTGATTTAAATGAGTTTCGTCGTAGTTTTGAATCATTAGATTCTGAAAACTATGGCAGTTGGCCGCTCCCTGTCAAAGTTACTGTTATTGGTTTTATTATTGCCTTGATTGCCGCTATTTCATGGGCATTACCGATCAGCAGTAAAATTGATGAAATCACTGCAGCTGAAAGCCAGCAACAAACCTTGCTCGATAGCTACCGTGAAAAAGAATCACGCGCACGCCATTTGCAAGCTTATCAAGCTCAAGTGATTCAAATGGAAGCCGAATTCAACACTTTGCTTGACCAGCTACCAAAAGATACGCGCGTATCAGAACTGGTCGAGGGTATCAATATGACGGGCGTGGGTAGTAACATACGTTTTCAAGATATCTCTGTTGAGCCTGAAATTGAAAATGAGTTCTTTATCGAGCAACCTATTCGTATTGCAGCTTTGGGTGAGTACCATCAGTTTGGTAGCTTTATTAGTGGTTTGGCGGCTTTACCAAGGATTATCACCATGCATGATTTTGAAGTCAGTAATCCGCAGCCAACCTTGGATGTTTTGCCTGAGCTGAATTTGGTATTGCAAACCAAAACCTATCGCTCAAAAGAAGCGGACCCTGAAGGTGATGCAGCGGCGGCTGAAGCGGTGCCTGCCGATGCTACTGCAGGAGGTAACTGATGACTATCCAAAAATTGCCTAGGTTAAGGTTACTGCTGTTAAGCGCTGCTGTTTTATCCCTGAGCGCTTGTACGGATCGTATCGGCTTAGCAGAGCAGGCGATGGCTGATATCCGTAACCAACCATCGCAGCCTATCGAGCCGCCGCCTCAAGCTGAGCTAGTGGAAGACTTTGTTTATAGCGCTAGTGCGCAGCGTAGTCCATTTTTGCCACCAAGTTTAGTGAATGTGCAAGGTCCTACCAACTCTATCGATGGGGTGCGTCCTGATATAACCCGAGTGAAAGAGCCGCTTGAACAATATGAGCTGACGCAACTTGTCTTTCGCGGTGTCGTCATTTCACCTGAAGGTCAACAGTATGCGTTAGTACAGCGTCCGGATAGTTCGGTTGCTAGTGTTAGAGTGGGTAATTATCTTGGATTGAATGATGGCCGTATTGTTGAAATCACGCCGACTCAGATTAACTTGATTGAAATTGTGCCAGACAGTCGTGCTGGGTTTGTTGAAAAACCCCAGTCACTGGTGTCCCCTATAAGCTAAGTCGGCAGATTTTTAAGGAATAAATAATGACAGTACGCAATAACAAGGTAATAATGATGAGCAACCGCGTAACTTCTACTTTTGCCATCTCTGCATTGGC
>NZ_DATIRM010000234.1:0-3038 GCF_035469765.1 Psychrobacter sp. | reverse complement strand
ATAAATTACTGGCAGCGGGATACTTGCAAGAGCAAGAAGGGGAGTTGTTATTAACAGATGCTGGACGTGCTGCAGGTGGTACCAGTAAGCGTGGTAAATTTGGTGAGTTTTGTCTGTGGGATTCAGGACTGGTGATTTAGTTATTCTACTAACGATAAACTTGTCCACTTAGTAATAAACGGAATAAGTGCATTACAATCCGTCACAAGATATTCATAACCAGTTTGTTAAGATAAAGTGAGTTGTTTGCTGATATGCTTGGATGGAATTTTAACTGCTGAGCATGTCGTTGATAATAATAGAGCGCGTCAGTAGCATTCGATAGTAGCGCTCACCACAATCATAAATAAGGAATCAAGCATGGCACATTTACGTTTAGGCGATACCGCACCAAACTTTGATGCAACCACTACTGAAGGTGATATCAATTTTCACGAATGGGCGGGCGACAACTGGGTGGTTTTCTTCTCACATCCAGCAGATTTCACCCCAGTATGTACCACTGAGCTTGGTCGTGCTGCTGCGCTAAATGGCGAGTTCCAAAAGCGCGGTGTGAAGCCAATTTGTATCTCTGTTGACGGTATAGATGACCACCATGCGTGGGCAAAAGACATCGGTGAGACTCAAGGTACTGCGCTAAACTTCCCAATCATCGCTGACCCTAATAAAGAAGTCGCTGAGCTATATGACATGATGCACCCAAATGCAGATAGCACCCATACCGTACGTAGCGTCTTTATTATTGATCCAAGCAAAAAGATTCGCTTAACGCTGACCTATCCTGCAAGCTGTGGTCGTAACTTTGACGAAATCATTCGCGTGATTGATGCGCTGCAATTGTCTGATGAATACAACATTGCAACACCAGTAGATTGGAAAGAGGGCGACGACGTTATCATTCCACCAAGCGTTAAAAACGAAGATATCGCTGCCAAATATCCAAAAGGTCATACAGAAATCAAGCCGTATTTGCGTACCACGCCAGCACCTAACAAATAAAGTAAGCGTATCTGGTATTTGTAAATGATTGAAATTTATAAGCCCTATAACTTAATGTTATGGGGTTTTTTACTTTTATTATAAAAACCATCGTTAAGGTTTTGCTATGATAAGCAGAGTAAGCTATAACTGTTGTCTAGCGCATTGATAATCTTATCCATACGCTATCTGCAATAATCATAATAAAGCTTATTAGCGCTGAGTCGCTTTGATCTCATCTTACAAGGAGTTTGCTATGAAAAAATTATATGTCACACGTACGGCGCCAAATCCACGTAAAGCCCTTATATTACTAGCCTCAAAAGGTATTAATGTCGATGATATGGATGACCTAGATGTGGTCGATATTGATTTTTCTGCCAATCAACAGATGTCCGATGAGTTTACCAAGATGAATCCAATGCAGACAGTGCCGGTATTGAAACTGGATGATGGAACCATACTCAATGATTCGCAGGCAGTATGTGAGTACCTAGACCGTGTTTATGGTGAGCGTTCGGTGATGGGTAATGATGTGATACAACGTGCACAAGTGTGTTCTATGCGCCGCATTGCTGAGTTTGAAGTGCTGTATAATTTTATGTTGGCGTTTCAACATAGCCATCCATCTAAGGCTCAGCGTGTTGAACAAGTGCCAGAGTTTGTGGCGCCGTCTATCGCTCGCGCTGTTAAAGCATTACCTTATTTTGAAAATGCTTTAACAGGTCATGATTACTTAGTGGGTGATCAATTAAGTTTTGCTGATATCGTTTTGTATTTGGGTTTAGATTTTGGCAAAGTCCTTCAAGTCAATCCTAATGAGCAGGGCGATAATCTTGCGCGCTTTTATCAGATGATGAATGAGCGTTTTAGCATCAAAAATATGGCAAAAGCCAAACCCGTCCATATAGATGATTAGAGCAATAATATTTCCAATTAGAAAACGATGGTAAATTGCTAGCCTGACATAATTAGGGAACTCCCAAATTATGTCAGGCTGTTTTTGATGGTGTTTATATCAACCATATAAAAGATGTATATGTAGTATTTACTATGAATCTATAAAATTAAACACTTCGTTACAACCATATGAGCTATGAGCGCTATAGTGGTCGAATTATTAAGCTGTTTTAAGAGTTGCTATAAACGTTTTGGTGGTGTATCAAAAAGTATGCTGAGGAAATAAAAGGAGGGTGACAGCCAAAACAAGATGCTATATTTGAGGTTATGAAGACACAAATAGATATCAGCTGCCCCGACTGTCACAGTATTAGTCTAAAGAAAAACGGTATAAAAATCTATGGCAAGCAGAACTACCAATGCAAAGACTGTAAACGTCAATTCATTGGAGACCATGCCTTAACCTACCAAGGCTGTCATTCGAAAATAGAAGACCGAATACGACTGATGACCGCTCGAGGCTGTGGCATCAGAGACATAGCCGTTATGATCTCAGTTAGTATTGGTAAAGTGCTCAGCACCATAGGCTCATCGGTTTATGAGATTGCGCCTAAGAAGCAGTACTATGAACGCTTAGAGGTTGATGAGTTTTGGACTTACGTGTACCGCAAGAAACGTAAAGTCTGGCTCATCTATGCTTATGACCGTGCTACTAATGAGATTGTCGCTTATGTCTGGGGCAAGCGTGACTTAAAAACGGCTAAGAAGTTAAGAGCACGTCTTAAGCAGCTTAAAGTCAGCTATGGCTCTATTAGCATGGATAACTGGGACAGCTTTATAACGGCCTTTAAAGATGATCACAAACAGGTTGGCAAACAGCATACCATAGGTATAGAGGGTAATAACTGTCGCCTTAGACACCGATTAAGACGAGCCGTCAGAAAGACTTGTTGCTTCTCAAAAAAGCTCGACAATCATTTTAAAGTGTTTGATTTGATGTTCTTTTACATCAATTATGGCTACGTCTGATGCCAGCATACTTTTTGAAACACCACCAGAACAAGAAGAGCTTTACGATGATAATGAAGAGTTAATTACTCAACGTGCTTATGATTCTAAAACGTTCTTGATCATTGGATCATTGAAGAGCTTAGAAGAAA
>NZ_DATIRM010000233.1:0-4551 GCF_035469765.1 Psychrobacter sp. | reverse complement strand
GCTACGAAGAGCAGCATCAATAAGATGGACACCTTCAATAACAGTTTGACCATGTTTTTTACGTTGGCGAGCTTGCGTCAATAGTGACTTGACTAGCTTGACCGTCGTATTCTTATCTGAGGTAATAAGCTCGGTGGGATTTGCTACCATAATAGCTCGCTTAGAGAAAAATATAGAAAATATGGATGATTCGTACAAAGCTACTATTCATTTGGCTCTATACGAATCATCAAAGGCTGATCAGATTATTTATTTTTCGGTATATTTTAAATGTAGGTTTTTTACATAATCAACTTCATTTTTGCTGCCAAGTACTACAGGCACGCGCTGATGAATATCAGTTGGTTCTATATCTAAGATACGATTTACCGCATCGGTTGCGCCGCCACCAGCACGCTCAATGAGCAAACTCATGGGATTGGCTTCATACATCAGGCGTAGTTTTCCAGCTTTATTGGCGTGTTTCGTATCAAACGGATAGGTGAATAAACCACCGCGGCATAGAATACGATGGACATCACCAACCATGGCTGCAACCCAGCGCGTATTAAAGTCGCGACCACGTACACCCGTTTTGCCAGCAATAAGCTCATCGATATATTGCTGCATCGGCGCGCGCCAATAGCGGTAGTTTGACGCGTTGATAGCATATTCGCTGGTATCAGCATCAATTTGCACATTTTCTTCTATCAGTACATAGTCATTGGTATCTGGATCTAGACTAAACATGACCACATTATCTGTGATGGTTAATGCCAGTACGGTAGACGTACCATATAATAAATAACCCGCTGCCAGCTGCTGATTACCCGATTGTAAGAAATCGCTGTTTTCACTGGCTTGACCTTGGCGTTGGTACGGTAGAATAGAAAAAATAGTACCGACTGCCATATTAATATCGATATTAGATGAGCCATCAAGTGGATCAAATAGCACCAATAAACTGCCATCAGCATTGGCAGGGGTAGCATCATCGAGCTCTTCTGAAGCAACACCGGCACAATGGCGATTTTTTGCCAAGGCATCTAACAATAAATCATTGGCCAATACGTCTAATTTCTTCTGATCTTCACCTTGGACGTTTTGATTGCCCGCTTCGCCAAGGATATCTGCCAAAGCGCCTTTTCTAAGTAGTTGTGAGATGGTTTTGCCAACATCAGTGACTGTCGTAATAACGTCATTGAGGGCAGGACTGCTGGCGTTAGTGTTCAGATACTGTGCTAAGGTTGTCATAGTTTTTCCTAATAAATCGTTCTTATAAAGAGTGGTACAAGCTAAAGAGGGAATGAGTGTTTAAGATTTGGTTATGTGATATCGATATGGAGTAAATGTTTAAATACTGGCTAAGGCATCTTTGTCCTGACCTCAAAATCAGCTACACTAGCACTATTATTATTTATTTATGGTTGAAAGGGCTAACGTTTGATACGGCTGCTAAATGATGTGCTGTGATTATCAACAATAATGACGGCATCTATTTTCAATTGCCTATATCACTGAGGTAAATTGTAGCAAATAAGCAGCAAAATGTCCTTGTCTCTATGCGTGTCTGCGTTATTATCGAGGCAAAAGCGTTAAAAAAATGAATGAAAACTTATTGTCAAATCATATAAACCCTTAATAAAGACGTGTCCTTATGTCAAATTCTATCGATAGCCAATCAATGCCAACCATCTCGCCAACAGACTATGCAAAATTTGATCCTGATAGCATTCATGAGAAACTTGATGCGTCGTTAAGTCGTCCGCAGCTCAATACGGATGGTGGTATTCGTCATTTTTTGGGTGTAGAAGGTCTTAATAAAGCCCAATTGCAGTCGATTATCGCCAAAGCTGAGTCATTTTTTGATGAAAAAGGACAGCTGATTAATCGTCCTGAGCTTGAAGGTTATACGGTGATGAATCTGTTTTTTGAGCCGTCAACTCGTACGCGTACCACCTTTGAGGTAGCAGAAAAACGCTTGGGTGCCAATGTACTTAATATCGATATCGAACGCTCTAGTACTAAGAAGGGAGAGAGCTTACGCGATACATTATGGAATCTGCAAGCGATGACGGCAGATATCTTTGTAGTACGCCATTCAGCATCAGGTGCGGCACATTTTATGGCGACCGAAGTGACACCAGATATTGCGATTATTAATGGCGGTGATGGCTGGCACGCCCATCCAACCCAAGGCATGCTTGATATGCTGACCATTCACCGTGAGGCGCCGCGTCCTTTTGAAGAGCTGTCGGTTGCAATCGTTGGTGATATCAAACACTCGCGAGTAGCACGCTCTGACATCAGTGCGCTACAAACATTGGGCGTACAAGACATCCGTGTCTGCGCACCTCGTACGTTACTGCCTAAAGGGATTGAGCGTTTTGGTGTGAAGGTTTATGAAAACATGAATGAATGCGTGACCGACTGTGACGTCATTATGGGCTTAAGAATCCAGAACGAGCGTATCGGCTCGCCGCTTTTGGCGTCATCGAGTGAATATTATAAGCACTATGGTATTACTCCTGAGCGCGTGGCATTGGCTAAGCCTGATGCTTTAGTCATGCATCCAGGACCGATGAACCGCGGTGTTGAGATTGCCTCAAGCGTTGCCGATGGCGCGCAATCTGTGATTTTAAAACAGGTCAATAACGGTATTGCTATACGTATGGCGGTACTGTCATTGGCGATGGAAGGTCAACGCGCGCATCAAGCGGCTGGCAATTAATCTCTTGCCTAATATTCCGCTAGCTTATTTTATTCTTATTTATCCCATTTTATTGATACGGTAATAACGCTCATGTCTCATACGATAAAAACTGACGCCACGATACTTAACCAGCTGCCACAAAATTTTCAGAAGGCATTACCAAGCGCAGTAGCTGACAAAATAGCTAGTCTTGAAGCAGAGAGCGAGATGTGGTTGCTACCGCCGTTGGTTGATTTATGCGCTCGTTTACGTGAGCCGGGGCAACAGCAGCATGGCACGTTAGAGTCAGAAGGACGTGCGGCACGCGGTAACGGTTTTTTGCATGTGGTGATTCCACCAGATACCAATCCTATTTTAGAGAACGGTTCATTATTAAAAGGCTTACGTGAGCGGGCGCTCGATGATGGCGGCATTTATTTGCATATTTTGGGCGCGTTGACCGCTGGTTTAGAAGGTGAGCGCCCATCCAATATCGCAGGGCTTAAAAAAGGCGGCTGTATTGCGGTCTCTAATGCTCGCAGACCTTTTCGCAATGACTTAGTATTACTGCGCACGCTGGAATATGCGGCGACTTTTAATATGAAAGTATTCTTTTATCCTGATGAGCCAAGTTTGTCTGGCGATGGCGTGGCGCATGAAGGCTATATTGCTTCGTATCATGGCTTGCAGGGTATTCCTTGGATTGCTGAAACGGTCGCGTTATCGACCCAATTACTCATGGTGGAAGAGACCGGTATCGCTGCCCACTTTAGCCAATTATCCTGTAAGTCTTCCATCGAGTTGATGCGCTGGGCAAAAGAAAAAGGTTTGCCAGTGACCTGTGATGTGGCGATGCATCAGCTGTATTTGACCGATGATAATTTAGAAGGCTTTAATGCTCAGGCTTATGTCTTGCCGCCGCTACGTAGTAATACCGATCAGCAAGCTATTCGCCGTGGTCTAAAAGACGGCACCATTGATGCGATTTGTAGTCATCATGAGCCATTAAACAGCACTGCGAAAAAAGCACCGTTTGCGGAGAGCACTCCAGGCATCTCAAACTTTGATACTTTTATGGCGCTGGCGTGTCAGCTAGTAAAAGATGAGGTATTAACGCTTGAGCAGCTGGTTGATAAAATCTGTCTAAATCCTGCAAAGATTGCCGGTATCAGCGAGCAGTATGAAAGTACTGGCGGCGCCGTACTGGTCGATCCGAATCTTGAATGGCAAGTGACTAGCGAATCCATGCTATCAAACGGTAAAAACACGCCATTCTTTAATCAAACGATGCAAGGGCGTGTTGTGGAGACTTTCTTTGGCTAATTTGCTCAGACAAGATGATGATCTGCCATCATCTTTGAAGGAAAACCATCAAAGCTTAGTCACACCACAAGGTGAGCCGCGCAGCACCTCTAGCGAATCTATCAAAGCGGTAGCAGTCTATGAGGTCGTGAAAGGGGTAAGCGCCTTATTAGCAGCAACGGCTTTATGGTCATGGCATACCGACCTTGATCATTGGCTTGCTACTGCCACGGCTTCTTGGCAACAAGTTTTTGGTCGTTTTATGGCGCTGCAAGTGGATAGTGCGGTAGATATTGCGCAGCAAGCGAGCAAGAACTGGCCACTGTTTTTATTATTAATTTTTGCTTATGCCAGCTTACGTTTTCTTGAAGCCTATGGCTTGTGGCAAGATAAAACGTGGGCATACTGGTTTGGGGTGTTTGGTTATGGGATATTTATTCCTCTTGAGCTTTATTACCTGATTGTGAGCCCGTTTGATTGGTTTAAACTTGTCATATTAGTATTGAATATCATTATCGTGATGGTGGTATATCGTAATATGAAACGAAAAGGGTTGATATAAAGACTTAATACAATAT
>NZ_DATIRM010000232.1:0-7039 GCF_035469765.1 Psychrobacter sp. | reverse complement strand
GCCAAACCGAAACCGACAGTCGCGATAGGACCAACGATGGCGCTTGCTATGACAGCAGGTAATAAAACAATGGGCTTTCTGAGTACGTTAGGAATTTGCAGCATACTGGTACCCAAACCCTGTGATATCAAACCACTGACGCCATTATCTTTAAAACTAGCTACCGCAAAACCAACCATATGTGCCGCGCAGCCTACCACTGCTGCCCCGCCTGCAACTCCGCCAAGTCCAATAGCAATACAAATCGCCGCACTTGATGTCGGCATCGTTAGCAAGATACCAACCACGACAGCGATTACGATACCCATTAATAACGGCTGCAAGGTGGTTGCCGCTTGAATCCCTTGACCAATAGCATTGACCGCAGCAACGACAGGAGGATTGAGTAGTGCACATACCGCCAATGCCACAGCGCAAACCAGTAAAGGTACCAGTAGAATATCAAGCTTTGTCTTGCCCGCGACCCAAGTACCGGCACGATAAGCAAAAACTGACGCTAAATAGGCACCAATCGGATTACCTGGCAGAGCAGCAAAGGTTGCCGGACCTGCTTCTTGTGCAATAAACAAATTCCCTGCCATCAAAGCTTCAGAGTGAGCACCCAACATACCAGCGACTAAGCAGCTGAGCATCACCAAAGTTGGCGCTTTTAGATAATAAGCAATGCCGACGCCGATGCCCGCTCCCATGAGTACGGATGCCAGTTTACCGACTGCAATGAGTGCCGGCAGATTTAGCCAACCACCGATTTGCGAGATAATCAGACCAGCGATTAGGGTGACAAACAGTCCCAATGCCATGCCAGTAAACGCATCGATAAAGTATTTTTGGAAAAATACTTTGATTGGACTTGGAGTGGTTACTGCTGAATCAGTTACCGTCATAGCGATACTCTCGGTTAGTGTTGCAATAAAAAGTAGATTAAAAAAGCTTGATATAGTGGCTTGAACTTAGAAAAATACAGTGATATTAGCAAAAAAAATGTATAAAAAAAGCGCCACTGTGACGCTTTTTTCTCAACAATCAAATCGATCTGAAACTAACGACGTTGTTCAACGATAATAGAATCAATACCATTATTCTGCAGGCGCTGCTGCGCAGTAGCAACCGCTTGGCGACTGTTCATCGGACGTGAGATAACCTGATAGATAGGCGAGCCATTACCAGTAGTATTTTTGACGACTCTTGCGTCAACACCAGCCATCAATACTTGCGCACGGCGACGATCGGCTTCATCAGCATCACCAAAGCTGTTGATTTGCAAAATATAAGTAGCAGGTTTGGCAGCCTGAACAGTTGCAGTACCAGCCTTGGGTTTGGTGGCACTTGTGCCCGTATTACTGGTCGCTGGCGTCCCATCATAGGTCGCATCTTCTTCCACAATGACAATGTCATCATTAGCATCGCTATTAGAAGCACTACTGCCAGTATTTGGCTCACTGTTTGAGCCTTCAGAGACATTACCCACATCTTCATTACTGCTGGACGCTGTACCATCAGTTTGATTGACGATCACATCTGGTTCAAAGTCTGTAATTTGACCAAGTTGATCGCTGTTAGTCTCGCCAAATTCTTCATCAGGGACAGTTGCCATCTCTTGATTGGGTAAAATATCATAGAACTCATAGTCACCATTGTCTGCATCAGGATCCACTCTTTGCTGTATTTGCTTATTAGGATCTCCAGCAGTATCAGCAGGACTAAAATTAAACCATGGTGACAGATATAAGAACACCCCGATCATCAGCGTCAACACTGCACCAACAAACATCCATAATAAGCCTGACGCACTACTTGTTTTGCGCTTTTCAGTGGCACCTCTTGGTTTTTTGGCTAACATGGATCTCGTTCTCCCTACTGAATTTATCTGTCATTATCGAATTATTACTATCAGTTGCCAGCTTTATATTACATGCTAGACGGTGCGGACAGCCCTAATAAACCAAGCCCGTTGCTGATGACTTGGCGTACTGCTTTAGACAAGCGTAGACGAGCTTGCATCATCGCAAGCTCGTCTGCGCTTGGCGTCTCACCTGAAGTTAAGCTCACTGGTAGGATACGATTGCTGTCGTACCAACCATGAAATAGCGCCGCCAACTCTTTAAGATAGTTGGTCAATATATGCGGCTCGTAACCAGTCGCTGCACGCAGCAAAGTAGCAGGATAAGCAGCAAGCAACTTAATCAGCTCCTCTTCACTTGGGGCAACAAGCAACTCTTGCTGCGCAGCACCAATCGCATCATCCACACTTAGGCCGCTGGCTTCTAGTTTTTCTAACACACGGCAAACGCGGGCATGCGCATACTGGATGTAATATACCAAGTTGTCTTTACTTTGCGATTTGGCAAGCTCTAAGTCAAAATCAACATGTACTTCAGGCTTACGCGCGACATAATAAAAACGCGCGGCATCATTACCAACTTCATGACGCAGCTCACGTAAGGTCACAAATTTGCCAGAGCGTGACGACATCTGCACTTTTTCACTACCGCGCCACAATGCCACAAACTGTACCAATACTACATCCAGACGCTCAGCATCGATACCTAATGCTAACAACGCTGCTTTTACGCGCGGCACATAACCATGGTGGTCGGCGCCCCAAACGTTAACGACCTTATCAAAACCACGGTCGAACTTATTCTTATGATAGGCAATATCAGACGCAAAATAGGTGCTTTGACCATTAGCGCGGCGTACTACACGGTCTTTTTCATCACCAAAGTCCGTCGATTTAAACCAGATATTACCCTCTTTTTCGTAAAGATAGCCTTTTTCATCTAAGAGCTGCAGTATCGGCTCAATCTCGCTATCGATTGATCTTTCGCTAAACCAGCATTCATAGTTGACGCCAAAATCGTTCAGATCATCTTTGATATCTGCCAAAATACTATTTAAGGCTGCATTTAAAAACAGCTCATAGTCTTGACCAAGTAAGGTTTTACTATTGGCAATCAGACCATCAATATGCGCTTCTTTGTCACCTGAGAGTAATACTTTTTCACCCTCTGCATTTATCTCATATTGCGCATCTGCTACCACGTCTTTAGCAATTTCTGCAAAGCTACGTACATAGCTATCACCATGCTGTGCTTTTAACGTCTGAGCTATATCGCGGACATAATCACCAACATAAGCGTTGGATGGGAAGACGACCGTTTCGTCATTAATCTCTAAATAACGTAAATAAGTACTGGTTGCCAAGATATCCATCTGCCGACCAGCATCATTGACATAATACTCACGTGTGACGTCATAACCGATGGCTTCAAGCAAATTTGCCACACTCATGCCAAATGCAGCGCCGCGTCCATGACCGACATGCAAGCTAGAGGTTGGATTGGCAGAAACAAACTCAACTTGTATTTTTTGTCCATCAAACTGCTTACTTAAACCAAAGCTTGTTTGTGAATTAAAGATATCATCTAACACGGCGAACTTGGCTTCAGTATTCAAAAATACGTTGATGAATCCTGGACCTGCGATTTCTACTTGGCGGATATCTTGATTCTCAGGCAATGCATTAACAATTTTTTCAGCCAACTGGCGCGGATTGGCTTTGGCAGCTTTAGCGGCAGTAAGGGCAATATTGCTTGCAAAGTCACCATGACTGGCATCTTTAGTACGTGTAATTTGGCTGTTATTTTGCCAATCAGCCGGTAGTTCGCCGTCATTTTTGAGGACTTGAATCGCACTGTCAAACAGTGAGGCGAGCGTATCAATTTGGGCTTGTGACATAGGACTATAAACTCAGATAAATAAACAATAAAAATGGTGGAATATAAAATACGACGAAAAGATAAGTAACCTATAAATATAACAACCTTTGCAGGCTATTGCACTATTTGAACCAAAAATAGCGATAAAATCCTATTTATAGCAAGGTGCTAGATATTATTTGGCGTTTAAGGGCTATTATAATTGGCAGATGACTTATCGGTCAGAGCTATTGTAGCGTTCCTGTTTCCCAAAGATGGCGAAACATTCATCCCTAGCCTATTCCGCGTTATAATAACGCCATTTATTGACTACCTTCTCTAGATATCGTGACGCTTAAATACTTATTCAACTATTTGTAAGTATTTCATTAAAAAGCCATAAAAATAACGAACAGAGAACGTGGTACTTTACTACTTTCTATACAGGATCACATCATGTTTGCTATTGCTGCCAGTACCGTCACCAGTTGGGGGTTGTACGTTTTATTACCCATATTCATTGCTTTCTTATTTTTTATTATTTGGGACTTATCAAAACAGTCTGATGCAGGGCGCGCGGGCACATTTTGGATGTTTTTGGCGCTTGGTGCTGGTTTTATCGGCTTTATCTTAAAAGTATTGATAGAAATGGCATTTACAAGGTGGTTTATCTAAACATTGTTGACGCTTTATAGCCTTGGCATTCATTTTTTATGATAACTTTTTAGCACTTATTTTTTTGCAATAATCGTTGCGCGCATCGGTGCAGGATAGCCTTCAACGGTCTTGGTTTGATCATTGGGGTCTAAGAAATCTACTAGCGAATGATAGTTCATCCATTCAGTTTTGCGCTGCTCATCGGTTGAGGTTACTGCCACATCGACGCAGCGCACCTCAGTAAATCCGGCTTTTTCAAGCCAGCCGGTCAACGCTGCCACCGATGGTAGAAAATACACATTATTCATCTGGGCATAGCGGTCGTGCGGCACCAGTACCGTATTGGCATCGCCTTCAATGACCAAGGTCTCAAGTACCAGTTCACCGCCTTTAATCAGCTGAGCTTTTAATTGTTGCAAATGCTCAAAAGGTGACTGACGATGATAAAGTACGCCCATGCTAAACACGGTATCAAACAGCTGACTATTATCCGGTAAGGCTTCAAGCGGCACTGGAATATAGTGGGTACGATAACTGCCTGTGTCATGAGCATCGGCACTACCTACAAAATGCCGAATCGCCATAAACTGATGATAAAACAAGCACGATGGGTCAATGATGATGACCGTCTCAGCGCCTGCTCCTGCCATACGCCAGCCATGATAACCAGAACCGCCGCCCACATCTAAGACACGGCGACCTTTTAAAGGACTCAAATGCGGTGCGACTCGTTGCCACTTCCAGTCACTGTGCCATTCCGTATCGATAAATATCGAATTACCTGTGTCATTACCAATTTTAAAAGGTCCTTTACGCCATGGCATCAACTGCTTCAATAATGCCGTCGCTTGCTTGTACTCAGAGTCAGTCAATGGTGCATTGATAGTCAATATATCGCTATCTAACTGCACATTGTCGACGGTCAATATTGGCAATCGCGCGACTGACGCTTGATAAGCCGGCGCATGAGCGTAGTTGGCTTTATCTTTTATATCATTTAACCATGTAGGCAGTTGCGTGAGCCACTCATAAGCATTCGGCTGCTGCTGCGCCCATGCTAGTAAGGTTAAATATAGTTCGCGTTCCGCGTGGATGATAGTGTCGTTAAGCATAAAAACGGATTACTCTGTTGATCAAAAGATAGGATGACATTTAACTTTAAGAATGTAGCTGTTATTTAAACGCCACAATAGAGACGAAGTTTAAAAATTGAAACCAAGTCAAATGGCGCTGAAAACCAACTTGCGCTAACCTCGTATGATGCTCATCTAAAGTATCCGTAATAAGGACGTTCTCTAGCGCATTACGCTTGCCGCTGATTTCCATCTCGGTATAGCCATTGGCGCGTTTGAAATCGTAATAACGCTCAACCAACCATGCATCATACTGCTCATCAAAAGCATGGGTTTTTTCGGTCAATACCAATATACCGCCTTCGCTAAGTGCTACATAAATTTTCTCGAGTACCGCCACTCTATCGGCAGCAGGCAAAAACTGTAAAGTTAAATTTAAAATCACCATATCACATGGCTCAAGCTCGATATCACGAATATCCGCAGTGATAACTTCTATATCATGCTTAGGATAATTATCACTTAGCAAGGTAGTCGCTTCACTGGTCATCGCAGGTGAAATATCAATCGCTTTAATCTGCAAATCTTGCGGCTCAAACTCGCCAGCCAATGTCATACTTGCGGCACCCAATGAGCAGCCTAAATCATAAATACGGCTCACACGCTGTCCATTATCGCCTTGCTGACGATATTTACAATGACGACGGGCAAATATAGGTAGCATTGCCAATACTTGACCATAACCTGGAACACTGCGACGAATCATGTCCGGAAAACAAGCCACCACTTGCTCATCAAATGAAAAGCGCGCCGCCTTATCTAGTGGCGTGGTGAATAGGGTGTCATGTTTAACAGTAGCAGGCTGAGATTGGCTCATAGGGTAACTCATTCTTTGGTAATAGAATTTAGACTAGATGGCAATTAGCAGTTTATTCAATATTATTAATGGAGCGCTGATAGGCGTAGCAAAAGCCCATTATAACATTACTGTTTGTTACTTATCGCGGTCAACTGCGCTGTTAAGCTAAATCAAGTTTGCTAAGCAAATAACGTTTGGCTCATACTATGATAGCTATAATTAACAACGACAAAAATAGGAATTATTATGCAAACCATTATATTAGGTGGCGGCTGCTTTTGGTGCACAGAATCGGTATTTTTATCGGTAAAAGGCGTACAGTCTGTGGTATCAGGCTACATGGGTGGTGATGCCGTCTCTGCCAATTATGAAGCCGTCTGTGGCGGTAATACCGGTCACGTCGAAGTGATTAAAGTGGAATTTGATGAAACTGCTGTACCATTAGAAGTCATCCTTGATGTGTTTTTTGCCACTCACGATCCCACTACTATGGATCGTCAGGGTAATGATGTAGGCAGCCAGTATCGCAGCGTGGTGTTCTATACTGAAGAAGCGCAAAAGCCAACTGTTGACCGCACCATAAATAAGCTACTTGACATGGGTATCAATGTGGTCACCGAAGTCCATCCTGCTCTAGAATTTTATAAAGCAGAAGACACACATCAAGACTTTTTTAATCGCAACCCAGGACAGGCTTATTGTAACTTTGCCATACCGCCAAAACTTGCCAAACTACGTAAAGAATTTAGCCA
>NZ_DATIRM010000231.1:0-1869 GCF_035469765.1 Psychrobacter sp. | reverse complement strand
CAGACCAATGACGGTCAGATTCAGCATTTTGTCGTTAGCCAAGCGGACTTGCAATACAAGCGTGCCATTTTGTTGGACGAAGTCATCAATGTACGTATTGACAAAGTCGAGCTAAAAACCGCAAGCATTGTATTTTATCAAAGTATCTATCGGCAGCCAGCTCAGGATGACACCGTTGATAACGCCAAAGCCGTTTTATTAAGTAGCACTAAAATCGTTGTTGCCTGTGTACAAAACCAGATCTCATCAGAATCTGTGAGCAATGATGAGTCAAACAAAGCCGTCAATAATACCGCACCTATGCGCCCTATTCGTGTGCCGCAACCATTACGTGACGCTATTGAAAAAGCGATGGCTGAAAATAATCAATAATTAATCACAGTTTTTTATAAGCGTCTACTTCCTACTCTGAGAATTTTCAGCTTTTATTGTTTTTTATAAGCTACATAGATACATTCACTTATAAGGATATTACTTGTACTGAGCAGTACTCGCATGACCATAGTGTCATAGGCTAAGTTCATGCTAACGTGTTGCTTAAATGTATCATTATATATTTGATATATTATTTTTTTATGGTAATAACTGGTGATATAGCTGAATTGGGTTCAATTCTCAGATTAGATAATCTTTCTCATTAAACGCTCACCTTTTTATCATTTATAAATACCAAAAAAATTAACCCACTTAGTAGTCCGTCAATAGATAAGGATATCGTCAAACTCAGCGATTATTGTTTTACGTCAGCGCTGTTTTTTTATTGACACGGATCTGACTACTTACTTAGCTACGCACATTTAACCTCTATTATATTTCAAGGACGCTGACTATGACGCCGAATAAACCTTGGCTTGCAAACTATCCGACTGGTGTACCAAAGACGATTGATCCAGACAAATATAGCAGTATCATGGAGCTATACGAAGAGTGTTTCGATCGCTTTCGTATGCAGCCTATGACTATCTGTATGGGCGTCACTCATACGTACGACGACGTTGATAAAGCTTCTTTAGCAGTTGCCGCATGGTTGCAAGCGCAAGGGCTGCCTCTAGGTAGCGTAGTCGCTCTTATGATGCCAAACGTGCCGCAATATTTGCCAACCATGATTGGAATCTTGCGCGCAGGCTACATTTGCACACCTGTCAATCCTCTATATACTGGGCGCGAGTTGCGGCATCAATTGAATGATTCTGGCGCTCAGGTGATCTTTGTGGTCGATAACTTTGCTCAAGCACTTGAGCAAGTCATTGAAGAAACCCATATCAAACGTATTGTGCTATCAAAAATGGGCGATATGATGGGTTTAAAAGGGATTTTGGTCAACACCATTATCCGTCAGGTCAAACGTCTGATACCCAAATATAATTTGAATGACCCTAAGTACGGTGTCACCAAATTCCCTGACATGCTAAAAAAAGGTAAAAACCTGCCTTTCCAAAATCCAAAACTGTCTTTGGATCAAACTGCCTTTTTGCAATATACTGGTGGTACGACAGGTCTGTCTAAGGGCGCTATTTTATCTCAACGTAATATTGTCGCAGGCGCGATGCAGTCAGAAGCCTGGACTCGCCCTATTACCTCAGAGATTAATGAGGTATATATCAATATGGTCATGGCGCTGCCGCTATATCATATTTTTGCCTTTATGCTGAGCTCACTTGGTATGCGTGCAGGTTATACTTTTATCTTGATTCCCAATCCACGTGATATACCAGGTTTTGTTAAGACTTTATCAAAACAACCCTTTCATATTTTCCCTGCGGTTAATACCTTATTTAAGGGTTTGCTTGACAATCCAAACTTTAAAAACTTGGATTTTAGCTCACTACGTATCTCACAAGCAGGTGGCATGGCGGCGACTGAACAAAC
>NZ_DATIRM010000230.1:0-1608 GCF_035469765.1 Psychrobacter sp. | reverse complement strand
AGAAGCAACAGGTTGTAATAAACCTTGCTCAGACGCTTGCCATAAGTTACCCGCATCAACTGTCAAAAGCATATCGGCTGGGGTATTCTGACCTTCAGCTTGCAGACGCGCCATAAGTGGACCATCTTTGTCTGTAACCAGCTCAACCTTCACACCCGTCTGTTCAGTATAACGATCTAACAATGGCTTGATTAACTGCTCGTTACGTGATGAGTAGATAGTCACTGTCTGTCCATCAGCGCTAGCCGCGTTGTCTTTTGCTACTTCTTGCTCAGTGCTTGGCGCTGGCGTTTCGGTTTCAACGCTTTCTTCTGGCGTCGAGGGCTTACTACAGCCAGCAAGCGCTAACATCATGCCAAATACGGCAACAGGTAAAGTAAGCTTGGTAGACGATAAATTTGCACTGATCACATTCAATGACATGGTTTTCCCCATAATAGCGCGGCAGATAGGTAGGATAAAAAGACATTAAAAATTATGGATTGATAGGATTAATAGACCCCTAATGTCTGGAAAGACATATACTAATGGAAATGAGATTAATTATCAATACATTTATTTAGCCCGATTATTCAGTGAAATAATCGACAATTAATGCTGTGTATAGTGATTTTTTAATGGGGTTTTGATGCCGTTGTAATGAATCTTGCCGCGTTTTTCAAATGAGATTTATCGTAGCTATTACTTTATAACAGCCATTGCCCCAAAATAGCATTAACCGCCGCTTCGGTGCGCAATATTCGCGCACCTATATGTACCGCTTGGCAGCCTTGCCTTGCAAGTAGCTCAACTTCATAGTCAATCCAGCCGCCTTCTGCGCCGATAAAAACCATACTTGGCAATACTGACCTATGAGGCAATTCAGAGCTTTCTAATTGTTGTTGCACATATTGTGAAAATGACAATGCACTATAAGGATGGGCAACAATAGCGCGATTGGTGATTAACTGTGCTAATTCATCTTCAACAAAAGGCTTAAAGCGTTTTTGCACACTGATTCGCGGCGCTACTGTGTCAATACCTTGCTGCAGACCTTCTAATACAAACTCATCAAGCCGACTCAGCATCGGGCTTTGCCAGTAGCTTTTTTGCGTACGATAGCTGTTAATCAGGATGATATCGCGGACGCCAAGCGCGGTCATATCCATAATCAGCCGGCGTAATACTTTTGGACGGGGCAATGCTAATACCACAGTGAGGTCAAGCTTAGGCGGCGGTGCTGATGTTAAACTTACATTACTTAGCAAAATACGCTCAGGCGTCATATCAGCGATGACAGCGCTGCCAAGATTACCTTCTAGCTGCCCAATTTTTAGGGTCTCGCCTACTTTTGCCCCCAACACTTGATTAACATGTTCAATTTGCGCCGCTGCATTGATATGTGCAGATTCATTAGAGAAGTTTGCAGCCGGTAATAAGATACAGTTCATAGTGATTCTGATTTTAAATCTTGGCTAATGTTTTGCATAGCATGCTGCTCGATAACCTTTTCAATCATCGTTAACTGACGACTTAATACGGCTTGCTGCTGCTTAGTCATCTGCGCGCCAGCTTGTCCTGCCTTTTTAGCCAATGCTAAATGACTCAGCCAATATTTTAGCTGCTGAT
>NZ_DATIRM010000229.1:0-4403 GCF_035469765.1 Psychrobacter sp. | reverse complement strand
AAAAACTGGTTTTAGCAGTAGTATCTAAGCCCTTCACGCGATTTTCTACATAGCGTGAAGGGTTTTTTTATGTTTTTTACTTTAAGTGACTTATGGTATAGCAGTATATGACTGATATTTTCAACCCTAAAAAAGTTAGGTATTTGCTATCTAATACACAGTAAGCTAGCTAATGCTTTGATATACTGCGCTTGTTAAAGGGTTATGAATTATCTCGGGTTATCATGAATGAATTTGACTAAAAGCTTAGCCACTTTTTCACCTTGGTCTTCTTGAAGAAAATGTCCGCCGTTGGCAATAATCTTATGTTCTTGATCTTTGGTTCCGGGAATGAGTTTTTGCATGATGCGATCGCCACCAGCAGTAACTGGGTCAGAATCGCTGAACAGTGTAATGAAGGGCTTTGTCCATTTACTCAGCTCAACCCATGCGGCGCGGTTATTTTCCGAAGCAGGGTCATCCGGCGTCGAGGGTACAAGCAGTGGAAACTGTCTGGCGCCTTCTTTATAGGATTCATCAGGAAATGGCGCGTTGTATGCGTCGATGACCGCCTGTGACAGCTCAGTAACGGTACCGCTCTTGATGGTGCCTCCGACATGAAATTGCGCTGTTTCCTGCGAGAATTGCTGCCATTTACGAAAACCCTCACCTAGATCATGGTCGCCAGTAGGGAGCATAGTATTGCCAGCTGCTACCCGAACAAACCGGTCTGGATGTGCCGCAACCAAACGCAGACCAATCAGTCCACCCCAATCCTGACAAAACAGAGTGATGTTATTCAAATCTAATTGGTCGAGTACCGATTGCATCCAGTTGACATGACGCTGGTAGGTGTAATCAGTACGGGACGCGGGTTTATCTGAGCGCCCAAAACCGGGAAGGTCTGGAGCAATAACGCGGTGTCCTGCTGCAGTCAGTATTGGGATCATTTTACGATATAAATAACACCATGAAGGCTCCCCATGCAGCAGTAACACCGGGTCAGCGTCCCTTGGTCCCTCGTCTAGATAATGCACGCGAAACTCGCTGCCTTCGCTGTCGTCGACCATTAGATAGTGCGGGTCAAAATCGTAATCGGGTAGGTTTGCAAAACGCGAATCGGGAGTTCTGATCGTTTTCATATATCGTCCTTGAGTTGGGTAAATGAGCGAGTATTCTCACACAGTTGCTGGAATCTTAAAGTTAGGATTGATTGCCACAAAACCCGATGAGAACTGAGCGCCGTCACCAACCTTGATCATGTGAGCATCATATTCCGCACTCTTACCTAATCCCAATCATTCCTCTAACTTGATAGTTTTTTTTTGACTGTTAGGTATTTTTATCGCATTTATCAAAGTTCTGTGGGTAGAGCGCGCGTGCTGCTACGTCATCAAACTCGGTCTTAAACTCGATACCCTTAGAAATATTTCGGGCTTTTTGGACAGCAGGACGGGCACTTATATTTGCAAACCAGCGTTTTAGATTAGTATAGTTATCTAAACCTTCTTCACCTAACACAACGGTTGCTTTATCAATCCAACCCCAAGCTGAAATATCGGCAATTGTATACTCATCGCCAACCAGATACTCGCGACCTTCCATGTGTGTCTCTAACACTTCGTAATGACGTTCGGCTTCACGAAGATATCGATTGATAGCATAAGGCGTTTTCTCTGGTGCCTTATGTCTAAAATGCACAGATTGACCAGAAAACGGCCCTAAACCTGTCGCTATAAACATCAACCATGACAGCATCTCGCCACGATCTTCTGGCTTGCCGGCTAATTTTCCTGTTTTCTCGGAGAGATACATCAAGATAGCAGTAGAGTCAAACACACGCTTGCCATCATCTTCGATTGCTGGTGTTTTACCATTGGGGTTAATAGCGCGATACTCAGAGGTATGTTGTTCACCTTTTAAAGTATCTACAGCAATCAACTCATAGGGCAAGCCAGTCTCTTCAAGGTAGACAGCTACTTTCATTGGGTTTGGTGTTTGATGAAAATAAAACTTGAGCATAAACTAATCCTATCGTGTTGAGGTCTTAGTTGGACAACCATAAAAGCAATGAAAAATGAGTTTTAAGGAATAATGAACTCATCAAAAATCATTATCAGCAGTGAGCCTAACAATGCGTACCACGAATAGGGTAGTTGTTTTCTCTAATAAAGCTCAAGCCATTCGCAAGGGCTGCAAGTTCAGGTCTGGAAAAAGGCGCGTTGGAGATATCGACAATTTGAATCTCTCCATCAGCATTAACAACGAACACAGCAGGCTCTGAAAAGGGATGGTCAGTTTCTTTCTCTGAACGTGGGTCAGAGATGTATAGCCCTAACGACTCCATTTGCTCAATCGTTAAACCATAAGCAATAGGGAAGTCAATATCTAGTTTTTCTAAATGACTCTCTAATTGCGCTTTACTGTCACCTGATACCGCAATGATATCGATACCCGCATCAGAAAATGAGGCTTTTACGGTTTCTAACTGATTGAGGTACTTAGTACATATCGGACAATGTTGACCTCGGTAAATAACGACTAATTTCCAGTCATGACCGTTTTCAGGCGTGCCTAATGTTTTCATCTCACCATTTAGGATTTGTACTTTCATATCGGGAAATTTGACACCAGCTTGAAGTTTTTGTGCGTAATTTGATTGCATGATTTATCCTTTATTTAATAGTTTGCATGAATGCGAGTAATTTGTATTGAGACTTAGAAACCTTAGTAGGTAGATCAAGTTTTCTACAATCAGTTGGCTATAGTACATATGAGAATCAATAATTTAACTTAACTAGAGTGGATGTTCAAGACTAATTTGAGCAATCACTCAAATTAGTTTATTTATTTAATGTATTTTATTTATTTATTATTGTAGCGCCCTGCGACACGTCTGAAAATTTACAGATTGCTCAAGCAAGCTACCACCTAGATTCCGCAGCGCATCAAAATCAAACCTCAATATCAATCAAGCCGCCTAATTATTTCTAAAAACAGCAAGAACCCGTTAAGTTATGACTGCAAAGACCTAATAGATTTTTTATATATAAATAAGTCTATCGCTTTTATTTTGAAATGTTTCTATTGATTATGCTATAACCCAAAAATCATGATATTGCTTTTCCCTGACTATATGCGATATATGGCTATCCTTGTGTACCAAAAATTGGCAAAATTATCCCTTCGCCATTGGTCTGCATCGTATTAGTGACGATCTTAGCGATTGTATTTAGCGCAGAGGCACGAACCATCAGTGATATGGGTCAATTGCCTGATACTTTACCTATTTTTTTATTACCCAATATTCCTTTGAATGTAGAAACATTGCTGATTATCTTGCCTTACTCTATTAGCTTAGCGATAGTCGGCTTATTGGAATCCATGATGACCTTGACCATAATAGATGATTTGACCGATACTAAGGGTGATCGTAATAAAGAATGCAAAGGTCAAGGGATAGCCAATGTAGTAAGTGGGTTTTTTGGAGGAATGGCAGGCTGTGCAATGATTGGTCAGTCTATTATTAACGTGAAATCAGGTGGCTTTACACGTTTATCCACCTTGATTGCTGGGGTGTTTTTATTATTAATGGTGGTATTTTTAAGCGATTGGTTAAAGATTATTCCGATGGCGGCATTAGTGGCGGTTATGATTATGGTATCGGTTGGTACCTTTAATTGGGGCTCTTTTAGAGAGCTGAAGACCAAGCCATTACAAAGCAATCTAGTGATGATTATTACGGTTGCAGTAGTGGTAGCTACTCATAACTTAGCTTATGGCGTTCTAATTGGGGTGCTTTTATCGGCATTGTTTTTTGCTAATAAGATTGAGCGTTATATGAGTGTTGAAACACAGCTAGATGAATCAGCACAAACGCGCTATTATCAGGTACAAGGCCAAGTGTTTTTCTCATCAGCTGAGCGTTTGATAGAGTCTTTTGATATTAAAGAGAGGATTGTTAAAGTGATTATTGATGTCTCTGATGCGCACTTTTGGGATGTGACGGCTGTTGCTGCTATTGACAAGGTGATTATTAAGTTTCGTCGTGAAGGTACAGAGGTCGAGCTCCTTGGTTTGAATGAAGCCAGTCAAGCAATGGTAGAAAAATTCGGCGTTCATGATAAATCGGACGTTAATACTAACTTAGGTGTTCATTGATAAGCTTGCCCATTCAATCATAAAAATACTAAGGATAAAATAATGACAACACAACAGCATATTTTAGCATGTATTGATGGTTCGGCAGTGACAGAATCTGTTTGTGATTATGCCGCATGGTATGCCAGTCGCTTGGGCTTACCAGTTGCATTATTAAATGTGATTGACGTACCGGCGTCCACAAGACGAGATTTGTCGGGCGCGATAGGTATTAATAGTCGCCAGGTTTTATTAGAAGAATTAACCCAGTTAGATGAACAAAG
>NZ_DATIRM010000228.1:0-10642 GCF_035469765.1 Psychrobacter sp. | reverse complement strand
CGCTGCGCTTTTTTTAGTTGTGGGTTTTGTCATAGGTGACGACACCATAATAAGTAAATTAAAATAAAATTTGTCTAGCAGCATGCCATTTATAAGTTTGGTTATAAGGGCATGGCAAATTATTGTAGTAATGGCTGCTAGTAAAATCGGTTATAAAACAAACGTTAACCATAACGAAAGGATTCAGTTATAAAGACGTTACACTGCTAAGGCTTAAACTGTCAACTGAAAATGACTGAGCGTCTGCCAAAAGCACTTGCATATCGTGTGTTTATGGAGACGAAAAAACAATTTGCTACCTTGTCGCGATTTCTATAGGCTTTTTTGCATCTGTAGCGCCCACTCTTCAAGCTTTTGCTTAAGCAATAATAAATCGCTCTCAATCAATTTTTGCTGATAAGCAGGGTTGGTCGCAGGACGCACGTACGCAATATCTTCCCAATAAATCACAATGCTATTGGCCTTAGTTAATAAGCCTTTTACATAGGGCTCAATACTGACTGGCAAATCTAATGGCATCTTATCCAAACTAAAATTAGTCTTCTTAACCGCTGTATGAGCATGGCTTTGATTAGCACGAATAGCCGTTGGCACGATAAGCTTATTATCATCTGTAGTCGTATCGACAAAACTGCTATCTGGTCGCCATTGCCCATCAATCACTTGATAGCGGATAAACGGCAGATTCGTATCTTCTAATATTAAGCAATACTGACCCATCATCCCGCGACCATACTCATTGTCTTTACCTTTTATCCAGTCAGGACAAGTGACCAGCTTTGGATTGAGTTGCAAGCGACGCGCGGTCATACGCAGCTTATCCAAACGCTGATCGATACCGCTCGGCTTGAGCGCCATCATACTCCCTAATACGAATAGTACAATGAGAATAGCAATCCACATACCCATGACAATCTGACCTTTTAGCTAATAAGTTCGCTCATAGCAGCGCTTATTTATATATATGACTGACCTTTAGAACCGTATTTATGATGCGTGTCAGCACGCAAAAATCAAGAAGAATAGAGAGCAAGTATATAAATTATCACTTGGTAGATTCTCTATCGTCATGAGACAAGCAAGCGGCTTACCTATAAAGACATTGATATTTATAGTGGCATATCAAATACTTAGTACAGAAAACAACTCGTTCGATAACAAGATACAAAAAGTTGTCAGCCTAAAAAGGTGCTATGATAAACCATAATTTTAAACGCGCGCAGGTTTATTATGAATAATCTTATTAAGCGAAACTCATTGAGTGCCAATTTTACTCATAAATCGGGCACGCGACTGATGAATAAATACTGTGTTGCGTTAACGCTGATGGGCGTTGCCTTATTTACTTTATCAGGCTGTGCTACCACCCAAAAAAGCCTGACACCGCAGCAGTGCCAAAGCAATAACTGGCAAGAAGTTGGCTATGCTGACGGTATCAATGGGCGCTCGGGTGATTATTTTGGGCATTATGCCAATAGCTGTGCCAGTGTTGGCGCTGTAATGCCAAACCGCATTCAGTGGGAACAAGGTCGCCAGCTAGGGCTTAAAAATTACTGTACCGAGCTAAATGCTTATAAGCGTGGTCGTGAAGGTTACGACTGGCAACCTGTCTGTCCGCTTGAAGGCATTGAAAAACTTGAAGAAGCTTACGCGCAAGGACGTTACTACTATATTCGCCAACGTGACCTTGATTACTTGCGTTCGCCTTATCCGTTTGGTTATGGTCCTGGACGCTATGGCAGCTACGACTATCGCCCGTTTGGGTATGGTTGGTAAGCATTGATCAAGAATAAAAGCTTGATAGCATATTAATAATATAAAGGAAACCTCACAAGGTTACCCCTGTGAGGCCGGAGAGAAAGTTTATTATTTTAATGGTTATTATTATTATTCTGCTGATTTTTTTATTGGTAAGTTTACTGATATTTTTAGCCAGCTTATTACTTTAACGATTATTCATTAACAAACGCTATTTTGCTAAGCCCTGCTTGACTGGCAGCCGCCAATACCTGTGCGACGGTATCATATTTACTGTCTTTATCGGCACGTAGATGCACGGAAGGGTCTTTGCCAGTGGCACTTTTCTGCTGCAAACGTACCTCTAGCTCCTCCAAACTAATGGGATCGCTGTCCCAAAATATCCCTGCGTCTTTATCGATACTGATTTGAATCGCCTCTGGCGGGGTATCATTCAACGCTGCACTGGTCTTTGGCAAATCTAATGGCACCGTTGGATTCAGTACGGTCGCCGTCAACAAAAAGATAATCATTAATACCAGCATGATGTCGATCAGCGGAATGAGGTTCATCTCATTCATGCTTTGACTGTCATCGTCACCCAATTGAAATGCCATAATTGTTCTCGATACCGTTAATTAGAGTCTTTGCCGCCCGTTACTTTTAACTGGTTTTAGCTTAGCGTTTTTTTATTAAATAATTATGACAGCTGCGATGGTGCTGACTTATGATAATGCTCAGATGACTGTATGTCTTGTCTCTCTGCGCTCATACCTGTGGCAGATTGTGCTGGAGTAGCACTAGAATTGCTGCCTGCTGTTGATTGCTGGGCTGATGATTGTTGAGCATCCGCAACCTCAGTAGATTGTGCCAATAAATCATGCGCGCGGTCATTGGCGTGGTACATGACGCGGCGATTGATACGTACTGCAAGGTTATAAAATACCACTGCTGGAATCGCCACTGCGATACCCAAACCTGTCATGATAAGTGCCTCACCAACAGGCCCTGCCACTTGCCCTAAGCCTGCTTGTCCACTGACACCAATATTATGCAGCGCATGAAAAATACCCCATACCGTGCCAAACAGACCAATAAATGGCGCAATCGCCGCCGTCGTACCCAGTATCGGCAGCCCGCGCTCACTGGCAAAGCGATAACGACCAATGTGCTTAAGCAAGGTTTGCTCAATAATCAAGCGCCGCGTCGCTGTATCTTTGCCATTCAAATCTGAGCGTTTTGCCTGAATCTGCTGACTTAAGTCATCGGCAACCATAGCTGCCAATTTGCGACTTTGTAGCACGCGGATAATGCCGGTGACCCAAGAGAGTAACGATAATATCAATAGTATAAAAAAAAGCCCTTTGGTGACCATATCACTTAATTGCCAGTAGCTCATAAAGTCCATTTAAGACTCCCTAGTAAGTTATGCAATCACATAAACCTGCAGCGACTATCGCATTTGGTCTTATCGTGAAAATATTATAATGTATGTTTTTATAGATGGATGATTGTTAAGGTACTGCGTAGCTCACAGGCAAGGTCACATTGCCAACCACTGATGCGCCAGCATCATTAGTAAAGGGTCTAAACTTGCCTGAGCGCACTTGGCGTTGTGCCTCTCTATCTAAAATGGCATTGCCAGAAGACTGTGCCAAACTAACGCTATCAATACCGCCTTGCTTATTCACGCGTAGTAATAACACCAAGTTAAAGGTATCGCCTGAATTGGCACCACGCGCCCCACGATCAGGAAAGCTAAAGTTGGGACGCGCACGCCAATTGGCACTACTGGCATTAAAATTCATCGGTGTATTGCTGGCAGCGGCGGCTTTTTCGGCACCCGCTTTAGCCTTAGCGTCAGATTTAGATTGAGCCTCTGCTTGTGCATCTCGAGCAGCTTTTGCATTCGCTTTTTGAATATCTTCTTGCAGCGCTTTAGCCTGGGCTTGGTTTGCAGCTTCTTGCGCGGCTTTTTCTGCTTGTACTGCTATGATTCGACGTTGTTCAGCTTGTTGGTTTTTAGCCTGCTGCTCGAGTATTGCTTTATCAATAGCGGGATGTGGCTCTTCTTGCTGAATGGGTTTTTGTGGCTGCTTTTCTTGAGTAATCTGCTCTTCAGAAATCGGTAATGGTTTTTCTATTGTAGCTGGTGCTATAACCTCAGCTTTTTCTTTCTGCAGCACTGGTTTTTTGGGTTGTTCAGCAATTGCTTTTGATGTGGCGGCAGGCTGCGGTTTTGACAGCGGCGGCGTTTTCTCAACTGCGACCTTAGCGGCTTCTTTTTCAATAGGTTTTTTGGCAACCTTAACCGTCTCTTTAGGTAACGCAGCAGGTAATGACACCAACTCTATTTCTATAGGCGGCTTCTGTTTGGGCAATAGGGTTTTGGGTGCAGACGGTTTCATTGCCACCAGTGCCACCGCTGTGAACACATGAAGCCCTAGCACGACTAGAATAGCTATCATTATTAATTTAAGTGGTGGCGCGTCTAAATCCGTTGAACTCATAATACTCTAGCATTTAACCGTCATAGAATGGCGTTGATAATAATGCAAACGATAATTATTATCAATAGTAAATTTCTAATATTTCAGAGATACCCGTTATTTTTTTAAGCTAAATCTCAGGCAGTATGTGCTTTTATTATGACATTATTATAACCCTAATTTATTTGTTAATAAAAATCATTATCATTAATATTGATAATAAGTCTCAATTACTTTATGATGACGGCTGTCTTATTCACCCATTTATAATAAAGCATCGAACTATTTAACCTAACGTTAAATGAAGCTTTTTATCTCGTAGGTTGTATAAAAACTGCCAAAACCCGTCATATACAGAGTTATCTATGTCTACTATCTTATTCTCTAGCCACATTGCCGCTCCTACCTTTAAACGTCCCCTACTCACTGTGCTCATGACTGCGCTAGTTGCTACCATTACCGTCACCGGCTGTAGCGCGCCTGAATCTAATGACTCAGAACCGGCAGACAGCAACACTGAAAATAAAACGGCTGAAAATGTCGCCAATAACGATGCTGTTTCTGTAACCACTATTAGCGTCGATACCGTCAAAGGAGCCGTTGATTTGGCAATCAACCCATCACCGCTAGTAGTGTATGACATGACCCTGATGCAAGATTTGGCGGCGCTTGATGTCGCTGTTGATGGTATGCCAAGCGGTCTAAAATTGGATAATTTGCATTCAAAAACTCAGCCTGATCCGAAAGAAGTTGGCACTGTATTTGAACCAGACCTTGAGGCACTAAACGCTATGCAGCCACAAGCTATCTTGGTGGGCTCGCGCATGGCGGAAAAATATAACGCACTCTCTAGCATCGCCCCAACGCTCGATATGAGTATCGATACTGCCAATATCTATGAGTCTAGCAAACAGCGCTTGCATGATTTGGGTGCACTATTTGGCAAAAGCGATCAGGCGTTAAAGTTGCAACAAGATATTGATGGTCTTATTGATGAGACTAAAACGGCGACCAACAATAACGGCAATGGCTTAGTTATCATGGTTAATGGCAATAAGCTGTCTGCTTATGGTGATAAGTCGCGCTATGGGTTTATTCATACCGTACTTGGCGTACCGATGGTGGATAATCAGATTAAAGACGCTAACCATGGTCAGCCTATATCTTTTGAATACTTGCAAAAAACAAATCCTGACTGGCTGTTCGTGATTGACCGCAGCGCCGCTATCGGTGAAGAAAGCGCTGGTGCAAAAGCCGTCTTGGACAATCCACTGGTCGCGCAAACGACAGCTTGGAAAAAGAATCAAGTGGTCTATCTAAGCCCAGATTCTTACCTAGCATTTGGTGGTTATTACCAGTGGATGCAGGATTTGACAGCGATTAAAACGGCATTTAGCAAGGCAAAGTAAGCCTTAATGCCCGTTAAAAATAGACGTAAGTGACAATTTTTGCGTCTACCCTTTACGCCAGCCATAAATTTGCAGCCGTTATGTCTTTATTTTCTAATCACGCTACTAATATTGATAAACCAGTATCTTCTGTGCCATTACTATGCCAGCAGATAAATGGTAATTTAAACCCTAAACAACGCCATACCAAAATACCACCTTGGTTAATAAATACCGCAAGCCTTATCGTCATGGGTGTTTTGGTATTGCTAAGTTTATCTATTGGCGTTGCTGACTTTTCATGGTCAGGAATTTTTCACAGTCTTATCACTCATAGCGCAAATTCAGACAGCTCATTGATGCTCGTCAGTCGCTTACCGCGGACGATTGCCATTATTTTGACTGGTATTGCCATGGCAGTTGCTGGGATGATTATCCAAGTGGTACTCAAAAACCGCTTTGTTGAGCCGTCTATGGTAGGCGCTACTCAAAGCGCTGCTCTTGGCTTATTGGTCGTCAGTTTATTTTTTCCTGCCAGCGCTTTGATTATAAAGATGAGTGTAGCTACTATCGCGGCAGTATTTGGCATGATGCTATTTATGCTGCTTATTCATCGTATTCCGCCAACTGACTTTCTCATGATTCCGCTGATTGGCATTGTGTTTGGTGGGATTATTGATGCCATTACTACCTTTATTGCTTATCAGACTGAGACATTACAGATGCTCAGCGTTTGGCAATTTGGCGACTTTTCGAGCGTGTTGACAGGACGATATGAACTGCTATGGTTGACCGGCGTGCTTTGCGTTATTGCTTATATTATTGCCGATAAGCTAACCATCATTGGCTTGGGCGACAATATTGCTTTGAACTTAGGTATCAGTAAGCGTCATGTGACGTGGATTGGGGTTGGCATGGTCGCCATGATGAGTGCTGTTGTAGTGGTCACAGTTGGGGTGATTCCATTTATTGGTCTGGTCGTGCCAAATATCGTCAGTCGTATTATGGGCGATAAGCTCAGGCGCAGCTTGCCAGCTGTTGCCTTGTTAGGTGCATCAGCGGTATTGCTTTGCGATATCATCGGGCGCTCTATTCGCTATCCATTCGAAGTTCCGGTGGCGACCGTGTTTGGGGTGGTCGGTACGATAGTGTTTTTATGGCTGTTATTACGTGCGCCTGCTGAGTCCTAAACGAGCTATATCGCTTAAATTATCGTTGTTCTACTTGCCATTCTCTTTTATAAGATCAGCATATGCTTTTACCTTCTGCTAACCCAATGACTGACTCTACTATTAATAGTGATGCATCCAGCCTTAACCTATTAGCAAAATTTTGGGTACGGCTATGGTTAGTAATTAGTCAACATCCTAAATCCATTGCTACACTCATTTTGCTTATTTCCGCTATCTTATTTTTAACGGTCAATGTTCATGGACATTGGGATTTTGCACTGCCATTACGCGGTAAAAAACTATTGGCACTGATGATGGTCGGTTATGCGATTGGCGTCTCTACTCTTCTATTTCAAACACTAACGCATAATCCTATTTTGACACCCTCACTGTTAGGTTTCGACTCGCTTTATGTGTTGTTACAAAGCTTATTGGTATTCTTCTTGGGTGCGATTAGCTTTACCAGTCTTAACCCTATTGCCAAATTCTCGCTTGAGATTGTGTTGATGTTTGGCGCGTCATTATTGCTGTTTAAATTATTATTCTCCAAAAGTAGTCAGGATTTAACGCGGCTTATTTTGGTAGGGGTCATCTTTGGGGTATTATTCCGCAGTTTATCTGCATTGATTGCCCGACTGATTAATCCGGATGATTTTGTAGTCGTTCAATCGGCAAGTTACGCGCAGTTTAATACGGTCAATCCGCAACTTTTAAGTATTAGTCTGTTTATCTGTGTCGTGAGTGCGATATTTATTTGGCGATGGCGTTTTCAATGTGATGTGCTCATGCTCGGTAAATCGCAGGCAATTAATCTCGGTATTAATTATCAGCGCTTAGCATTTGGATTATTAACCGTCATCGCGATATTAGTCGCAACCGCTACGGCATTAGTCGGTCCCGTAACCTTTTTTGGTTTATTGGTCTGTGCGTTGACCAATAGGATGGCGCGCCATATGTATCATAGCGAACGCTTAATACTGGTCAGCTTGGTGGCGATGATTTGCTTGGTATTAGGGCAAACACTCTTTGAGCAAGTGCTCGGTATGGCTGGGGTATTGTCCGTCGTTATTGAGTTAGCGGGCGGCTTGGTATTTTTAGCCTTAATATTTATGAGCCAACGCCGAGCGTGCTAAAAGCTCTAAACATTTATTAAAATTCAGCTCACAGATATTCAGAATATAGTAAGAACACTTATGATAAAAATAACGGGCGTATCTCATCATATTGGTAAGCAGCAGATTTTGCATGATATCAACTTATCGCTGCCACCCTCACAAGTCATTGCTTTAATTGGTCCCAATGGCGCCGGTAAATCGACATTATTTTCAGTGATGGCGCGCTTACAACCGCTGCAAGCTGGACAAGTGAGTTTCGCTGAACATGATGTTGTTCAATGCGATGCGCGAACGCTTGCGACGACAGTGGCGATGCTCAGTCAAGACAATCAAGTGCAAGGACGGCTGCGGGTGTATGAGTTACTAATGTTTGGGCGCTACCCTTATCATCAAGGACGCCCAACAGCAAGCGATAAGCAAAAGGTCATGGAGATTATCGAGCGTTTTGAGCTACAACCCTTAGCCGAGCGTTTCTTATCTGCCTTATCCGGTGGACAACGGCAGCGGGTGCTGATTGCCATGATTGTCTGCCAAGATACACCGTATCTATTACTTGATGAGCCGCTAAATAATCTCGATATGTATCACTCTGGACGCTTAATGCGTGAGCTGCGTGAGTTAAGTCATAGCCAGCAAAAAACAGTGGTCATCGTCCTTCATGATATCAATCAAGCTGCGCAGTTCGCTGATACTGTAGTAACGATGAAAGACGGTCAAGTGCAAGCTATTGGTCGTCCGGTTGAGGTCATTACCCAAGAGACGATGAAAGAGCTATATAACGTTGATGTCACCGTACTCAATCATCAAGGTCGACCAGTGATTATCGATACAGTTTAAAATCGTACTCGTAATCGACTTTGTCACTTTTAGTCCAATTTTATCTATGCCTTTGCAAAGATTTTAAGCGCTGCTGCCGACCTTTCCACCATAAATACACGCCAGTACCAGACAAAACGGCAACAGCTAACCCAATCAATGCCAAGAAGATTTGATACGCCAGATGACCTGCGCCATGACTGATATGTCCCATATGTAAAGTAGAGAACCACTGATCAATCTTATTACCAAATGAAGCATTTTGATAAGCAAAATTTACGCGCTCGACACTACCGGTTGCGGCATTGATGGTAATCGAAGACGCGCCACTTTTCTTGCCGATATCTTGATTGGTTTTAAAGCGCATCTGCCATTGTTGGTCTTCCTCAACCCAGCGAATACCTAATAATTGCTGTACGGTTAAGCCATTTTTTTGTGCGGCAATATTTGCTTGCTTACTTAAATAATCAATACTATTGGCTTTATTAACCACATTAGCCACGTCCGTTTTATTACTAACTAACCTAACACTTGGCATAACTTGCGCACGTGATTTATCCGTCTGATTAGGTTTACTTTCTTTATCATTTCTACCCTCAAGCCCTACCACCGCTTGCATCACCGGCTTATAGATTTGCTGCAAATTAAAACCCACACTCGACCATGCAATCACAAACAACATCAGCCACAACCATAAACTAAACGCATGATGCACATCGTAATTAAGCTTAAAGGTATTAGTATTGCGGCGGATTTTCCATGCTGGTAACCAGCGCTTTAGAAACGACGCGCGTTTTTTAGGTATTGTATTTTTTTGAGTGTTTTTCTTTTTAAGTACTCTCGGAAAGGTTAAGTAAAAGCCGATAAAGCAATTAATCGTCCAAACGAGTGCGACAATACCCAATATCAACTTGCCGATATCATCAAGCAACAAATCACGGTGTAGCCAAAACACTTTCCACATGGTATTGCGCCATGCCCATTCATCTTTATCACGCGTTCCAATGATATCCGCAGTATAGGGATTGATATACACCTCTTGGAACAAGGGTTTAGGCGCTACCTTTACATCACCTTTATTTTTATCAACAGCAAAGACGACGGCTCGGTTAGGCTCGATTGCCACGGGCATGGTTGAAAAACCATATTCTGGATAGCGGCTAATCACCTTGTCATGAAGGGTGGCGATAGACAATAGCGGTGTCTGCGCTTGCTCAACAACCGCCAAACGCTGATTAAATACATCGTCCAGCTCGTCATGAAATGCCAACAATGTACCAGTAATACCGGTAATAATTAAAAAGGCTGCCATCGCAAGCCCAGTGTAACGGTGAAGCCATAAGCAAGTTTGGCGCGGGTTAAATGAAGTCATTGATTATTATTCTTTGTTAATTTTAAAATTAAGTTTGCACTGAATACTGATCTGTTGATGACGCATAAAGCGGTTTAGAAAAGATATTTCGACATGAAAAAAGCCAACTCTCATCTACAGACAGCTGGCTTTTCTATTTATTAATCCCTAATTCGTCAATCCGTTATGCGTAAGTCAGTATGGATTTAGAACTGATAGGTTAAAGACGCTTTGATATTGCGACCGGGTTCAAAGTCGGTAAACTTGTCATCTGATGCACTGTATCTTGAAGCATGACTGGCATAAGCTTCATCAAAGAGGTTATATACCCCAACCGTCGCCTTTATATTATCAAGTTGACGTGGTGAAAAATTCATATACACATCGTGCACATCATAATTTGGCTTGGTATTTTGTTTATTGTCGGTTATCGCTGCCACATAAGTACTGCGCCAACCTAGACCAACGGTATCATTTGGCTCATAATTTAGATTCACCATGTAACGATCGCCTGAGTTAGAGCTACTGCCCGTGACAGATGGAATGCTATCACCTGTTTTTTCACCTTTACTAC
>NZ_DATIRM010000227.1:0-6349 GCF_035469765.1 Psychrobacter sp. | reverse complement strand
TACTCTATAAAAATTGTAAGTAAATTTTTCTGGGCTTATAAGGTAACGCTTTATCAATTCTGTATGAGCTATCTGTAACACTCATTTAACTATAAACTCAGTCATTTATTTGCATAAATTTATAGTTCAAACAGAGGTCGTAGGCGCACAGCTTTATCGAATAATGCTATGATTAAAAAATCGTCCTATTTTCCCTATTGCAGCCTTAGTTGTTTTCGCTGATAGTTAGTTTTATTGCGTCCACACCGTTGCAAGATTACAGGTTATCTATTCTATGTTTATGACACGATGCACCTCAAAAACCGAGCACTCTCAGGCAGTGGGAAGCACCACTCGCCATGGTATTTATAACGTAATGCTTGGTACCTCTATCGCGATAGCGTCAGCGGCGTTATTAACAGGTTGCGGACAAAAAGGCGACTTGTATCTTGTGGACTCTGGTAAAGCAGTACGAGATAGCACTGCTATATTGGATAGCGGTAGTAATCCCCAAGATGCCGCTTTTGCTAAGATTGACGGCAATCAGCAAAATAACGAGCAAGATACAGATGATTTTCAGCTGCCTGAACCTAGCAGTGATCCTAACGATTACTAATGGTTGATTATTGCTTATTAACATATAAACGCTAAAGCATTTTTTAGCGTATCCGACATGCTATTTACCTTAATGCCTTGATTATATTAGAGATGCTTATATGAGTCAGTCAGTCACTACCCAAACTGAGCAAGGGCTGTACATCAATCCTGAAGCCTTAACTGCCCACTTGCCTGCGCTACATTATCAAAATGACGCGTTACATATGGAGCAAGTCAGTATTGATGAAATAGTTAAACACTACGGTACGCCGTGTTATGTTTACTCAAAGCAGGCGATTTTAGACGTTTATAAAGCCTATACCGATAGCTTTGCCAGTTTAAACCATCAAATTTGTTATGCTGTTAAGGCAAACTCCAACCTTGCCGTACTTGGCGTGTTGGCGCAAGCAGGAGCAGGGTTTGATATCGTCTCACGTGGTGAGTTGATGCGAGTACTAGCATCAGGTGGCGAGGCTACACGCGTGGTGTTCTCAGGCGTTGGCAAGACTTATGGGGACATTAAATATGCCCTTACGCAAGGTATTGGCTGCTTTAATGTTGAATCGATTAGCGAGCTGACCTTAATCAATGACGTCGCAAAGGCACTAGATAAGTCAGCGCCAATCTCATTACGGGTCAATCCCAATGTCGATGCTAAGACTCATCCGTATATCTCAACAGGTTTAAAAGACAATAAGTTCGGCATCACTCATGAAGACGCGGTTGCTGTGTATGAGCAAGCGGCGCAATTATCTCATATCGATATCGTCGGTATCGATTGTCATATTGGTTCGCAGTTGACTGAAGTAGAACCATTCGTTGCGGCATTAGACAAAGTGATTGAGTTGATACATATCCTACGTAATAAAGGTATTGCGCTGCGTCATATTGATTTGGGCGGTGGTCTTGGTGTACGTTATATTGATGAGACGCCAGTATCTATCGATGAATTTGCCCAAGCATTATTGCCAAAATTGACTGAGCTTGGCTTAACAGTATTCTTTGAGCCGGGTCGCAGCATCGTGGCCAATGCCGGTGTGCTATTGACTAAGGTTGACGTACTCAAACCGACTGAGCACAAGAACTTTGCCATTGTCGATGCGGCAATGAATGACTTGATTCGCCCCGCTTTATATCAAGCTGAAATGGCAGTGATTCCAAGTATCTTACCTAAAAATGGTCTCGATACTGACGGTACGCAGCCGTGGGATATCGTTGGTGCTATTTGTGAAACAGGTGACTTTTTAGCAAAAGACCGTTTATTGTCATTAGCAATAGGCGATACTTTAGCGATAACGGGTGCGGGCGCGTATGGCTTTACCATGAGTAGTAACTACAACTCGCGCGGGCGCGCTAGTGAGGTCATGGTAGCGGATGATCGTCATCAACTGATTCGCAAACGCGAAAGTATTGAAGCGTTATATGCCGACGAAGTGTTATGGCAAAGTTAACTACTAAGCAATATAACGAACCTCAAAAAGCCAACCCATTATCGTGATGATAGTGGGTTTTTTATGGCAAGCTTTAATGAAAGATAGCAGTTTAAATATATAAAGTTAACTTAGTGTTTGATAGCGGTGATAATTATGATTGTATCTGACAGCGTGCTAATATAAGCCATACATAAAAATAGGATAAGGTATTAGGGATATGCTAATAGAATTTACAAAGATGCATGGTCTGGGCAATGATTTTATGGTCATCGATTTGGTGACGCAGCGTTTGGATTTGACCAAGGATTTAGTACAGTTATTGGGTGATCGTCATTTGGGCATAGGGTTTGATCAGTTGCTTGTTGTTGAGCCGCCTATGCGACCTGATGTGGATTTTAGTTATCGCATTTTTAATACTGATGGTACAGAAGTTGAGCAATGCGGCAACGGCGCCCGCTGTTTTGCCCGTTTCGTACAAGCGCGTAAGCTATCATTTAAACAGCGTCTCCGTGTTGAGACCGCGAGCGGTATTATTTCACTGACCACCGACCGCTACGGTTGGGTAGAAGTTGATATGGGTAAGCCCAAGTTTGAGCCAAGTGAGATTCCATTTACCCCAAGAGCCACGACCAAAATTCAAAACGCTTATCATCTGGATGTTAATGGCACACCGGTGCAGCTGTATGTCGCCAATATGGGCAATCCGCATGCTGTTATTAAAGTTGATAACGTGCTTGATGCCGACGTTGAAACTTTGGGCAAAGCCATAGAATCACATCCGGCGTTTCCAGAGCGCGTCAATGTCGGATTTATGCAAGTGATGAATCAGCGTCATATTCGTCTGCGTGTCTATGAGCGCGGTGTCGGTGAGACCCAAGCTTGTGGTACAGGCGCCTGTGCAGCAGTAGCTGTCGGTATCCGTGAGGGTTGGCTCGATGAAGGCGAAGACGTACGCGCACAGCTTTATGGCGGCAGCATGATTATCAAATGGCAACCTGGCTATTCAGTGATGATGACTGGTCCAACGGCTTTCGTCTATGAAGGTGTCTTTAGTCCCGATGGTTTAATGGCACAAGCGGGTATCAAGCCCAATCCAGAGAGTTAATAGAACAGCTTAATGGACAATGATAAGCGGCGAATATCGACCGTTAGGTGAATGCTATGGTCATCTCTAAGAGGGCTATGTTCAGTAAAAACCGTCAGACGACAGAGCCTACCTCAGATTCTGAGTCAAAAGCATGGCTATCGGCAGAATGGGCAAAAACCATCGAAGCTGATAGCGCGCTACGTGAACTGTTGGCGCCGGTACATCGTTGGCTCAATACGCTGTCGGTACGTAATCACTCCGAACATACACTGGTGGCTTATTTTGCAGGGCTAAACCAATTGGCGTTGTTTTTACGCGGTAAATGTCTGACGTGGACGCGCTGTGATAAGCGCCAATTAGCCCAGCATATCAGTCAACGACTTGATGAAGACAAGCTCGCGCTTGCTAGCGTCCAGCAAGAGCTATCGGCTATCCGCCATTTTTATGGATGGCTGATAGAAGAGGGGCAGGCACGTATCAATCCAACCACTGGCTATCAGTTGAAGCGCAGCCCTAGACCGTTGCCGTCTATTGCCGATATAGATTTATTGACTCAATTGCTTGACCAAGAGATTCCTGATACTCCAGAGCAGGCGCGCTTGTGGTTACGTGATAAAGCGATGTTTGAATTGCTTTACAGTAGTGGACTACGTGTGGGCGAGCTGGTGGCGCTCGATATGGCAGATGTCGACTTGGCTGATCTGCGTGTGCGCGTGACAGGTAAAGGTAATAAAACGCGTTTGGTGCCATTAGGTATCAAAGCCGCAGAGGCGATTCATCGTTATTTGCCACATCGTAATCTGTGGGTAGAACAGATGGATAGTGCTTTGTTTATCAGTGAAAAATTAGGCACACGCTTATCAACACGGGCAGTGCAACAGCGTCTCAAAGTTGCGGCTACGCGTGCGGGTATCGCGCAAAATATGTATCCGCATTTACTGCGTCATTGTTTTGCGTCACACATGCTCTCAGGCAGTGGCGACCTACGTGCCGTGCAAGAAATGCTTGGGCATAGCGATATCAGCACCACGCAGATTTATACTCATGTTGATTTTGCTAAATTGACCCAAGTCTATGATCGCGCCCATCCTCGTGCGACTCATGCAATCAAAGATAGCGATTCAAAGACTTAACTTTAAAAGTTTCGTTTATCAAAAATAAATTTAAGCCAAACGATGGCAGTCAAAGATAGGCATTTTTTGCCGTCCTTGGATTTGTGCCTGTTTATCTAAGCTTGCCAAGACCAAAGCATAATTTTTATTATTTTTATTGATAGAGTTGTTCAATGAACTATCCGCGTAGCTGTTAATGACGTTTCCATCATAAGTAGTGATAGCCGCATGCCCCCATGTCTGCCTCGTATGACTATCTTTATAAAGGTGGTCGCCTCCTTGAGCTGCACCTATTACCATACATTGGCTGTCTAAAGCACGTGCCTGTAATAAAAGTGACCAGTGCGCTTGTCCGGTCAGATAGGTAAAGGCAGCAGGTGCGCTTAATAGTTCCGCGCCTGCTTGCCGTAACCGCTTTGCCAATGCTGGGAAGCGTAAGTCAAAGCACACCATCATACCGAGCTGATAAATGTCATCATTTGCTTCGAGTGTTGTAACCACTGTCTGTGTACCGGGCTCAAAGGTCGCCGCTTCATTATAACTGCCTTGCTTGTCTGCGACGGTCGCGGTAAATAAATGAATCTTATCGTAGCGCGCTACTTGCGTACCATCAGGCGCAAACAGCAGGCTTACTTGGCGCAGTCTGCCGTCAGGCACGATACTGCCATCAGGACGATAAGGGCAAGGTAATGAGCCTGCAAGCACGTAGATACCATAAGTACGCGCATAGTCGGCTATCGTCGCTGACAGCGCATCAAAGCGCTCTGCAGTGGCAAACTGTCGCCCCATGCTACAGCAGTTCTCCGGTAGCACTACCAGCTGTGCACCTTGTGCACGAGCGTCGATAATAGCGACTTTTATATCTGCTAAATTATCTTCAATATTTTGTTGGCTGTTCATTTGAATGGCAGCAACGGTTAGCGTTTTATTATTGTTAGGGTTACTCATAGCAATGTTCTCATTATTGTCAGTTTGATAGATGTCTTATAAAGTGTTTCTAAATTATCGCTATTAGCTGCTGATCCGCTCTTTATTTTGCGAATTATTTTATGTAAATGTGAGCAGGTGCACATTTATAGGAATTTATTTTTTCCATTTAGAAATCATTATATAAAAGATCTGTAAAAGCAACTAGATAACAAATCATAAGGGTTTATCAATCACTTATCTGTCTAGGGGATAAATTATCATAGCAAAATTGCCGCAAAAAATGCTATCGTCAGGTCCTGTTACTGTCATCATCAGCATAACATAAACAATATCACCATGATTGGAGTGTAATAAACTGCCCATGAGTATGTCGTTCGGATTGGCGGCCACGTTAAGCACCTCACAAAAACTCACCCCGCAAATGCAGCAAGCCATCAAATTGCTGCAGCTCTCTAGTCTTGAGCTTGCGCAAGAGGTTCAAGCAAAATTGGACAGCAATCCCTTGCTCGAACGTGTTGAGGATGACGAAGATGAGTTTGGCAATGAGGATAAAGGGACATTTGATGAGTTTGGTACATCATTAAACCTAGACAATTGGAACCAGCATACGGATTCTGACACAGTTACTGCATCTTCTTCATCAAGTAATGAGGATGGGTTTGAGTATGATGACAGTATGAGCGATAGTGTTATTATTGATAGCTTAGACAAACTGCAGCAGGACAGTTTTGATACAGATGCTATCGACAGTGATACGTTAGATAGCTTTAATGATATTGTAGATTATGATGATTTTAATACCGCCAGTGCTGGTACAGGAAGCACAGCAGCACGCCAAGATTTTGATGATATTGATAGCTATCAAGGCAGCACCAATGCCAAGATTCAAGACCATGTACGCTGGCAGCTAAACTTTAAACGCCTCTCAGTAACTGACACCCTTATCGCTGAGTATTTGATGGACTCTATGGATGAAATGGGTTTTATACGCATTGATATCGATGAGTTATTACAAAGCTTTGATACCATGGCAAGCTTTTATCAGTGGGATGAGCGCGTCGAGCATGATGAGGTAATGGCAGTCCTACGTATGATTCAATCCTGCGAGCCACTTGGGGTCGGGGCGCGTCATCTAAGCGAGTGCTTGAGCATTCAGTTATCGAAGCTCGATACGGATACTCCGTATCTAAAACAAGCGCAAGCACTATTGT